>CALZIJ010000001.1 GCA_945787655.1 Nitrospiria bacterium
GGTTCAATCTTGGGTCGCGTCATCCGGCATTGCGGAAGGCGTGTTGAGTCTATATATCCCGCATACTTCCGCCTCTTTGATGATTCAAGAACATGACGATCCCGAGGTGATCGAGGATCTGGAGCGTTTTTTCGACCGTTTGGTCCCGCAGGGGGATCCGCTCTTCAGCCACACTGTCGAAGGTCCGGACGACATGCCGGCCCATGTCCGCTCCGCCCTGACCGCGGTGTCCCTAACTGTCCCTGTGAAAAACGGACAAGCCGCGCTCGGAACCTGGCAGGGCGTCTTCCTTTATGAGCACAGAACGCGGGGGCGTTCTCGAACGATCTTATGTCATGTGCTGGGGGAAGGCCCGCGTCCCTGAAAGGGGGGGGCGTTCTTAGGGATTGTTTTCCTCATGGTCGGCGAGGGCCTCGGCCATCTAAAAGTCGCTTTGGGTCTTGTCCTTCATGCGGCGAGCGCTTTATCCCAAGGGCGATCGTCGAACTTGGTATCGACCCTGCGGATCGACCCTATCGATTGACTTTTACTTTTAAAACTGGTAGTTTCGGCAGCGAAAATTCAAATGATCATTGGCGTTCCCAAAGAGATTAAAGATCAGGAATACCGCGTGAGCCTTACCCCTGTGGGGGCTGCAGCTCTCCATCAAGGGGGCCATGCTATCTTGCTTGAAACGGGCGCGGGTGCGGGGAGCGGGCTAGACGACGCTGCCTACCAGGCCGCCGGCGCGGAGATTGTGTCATCGAAGTCGGCGCTTTTCGATCAGGCCGATCTGATATTAAAGGTCAAAGAGCCCCTTCCTGTTGAATTCGATCTTTTTAGAAGAGAGCAAATCCTATTTACCTTTCTTCACCTCGCCGCCAACCCCAGCCTCCTTCGTTTTTTATTGGAACGGGAGGTGACCGCCATCGCTTACGAAACGATCGCATTGGCCGATGGCGCGCTGCCGCTCTTGAAGCCCATGAGCGAGGTGGCCGGTCGGATGGCGGTTTTAATGGGCGCCTATTATTTGCAAAGGGGAAAAGGGGGGATGGGCCTCTTGCTCTCCGGCGTGGCCGGGGTAAAGAAAGGCCGGGTAACGATCATCGGCGGTGGTATTGTGGGAAAAAACGCGGCGCAGATCGCCTTGAACTTAGGCGCGGAGGTGACGATTTACGATATCCGGTCGGAGCGCCGCTCTGAACTGGACGATTTTTTTAAAGGACGTGTTGTCACGCTTTACCCTTATCCGGAGGCGATTGCGGAAGAGCTCAAGCGCAGCGACCTTGCGGTTGGCGCGGTTTCGAGACCAGGGGAAAAGGCCCCTCATCTGGTGACGCGGGAGATGGTGGGGGCCATGCAAAAAGGTTCGGTTGTCGTGGATGTTTCGATCGACCAAGGCGGATGTTTCGAAACCGCCCGGCCCACGTCCCACTCGGACCCGGTTTACGAGGTGGGGGGCGTGCTGCATTACTGTGTGTCCAACATCCCCGGTGTGGTGCCGAAGACCTCGACCTTCGCCCTGGCAAACGAGACCTTTCCTTATATCAACATGCTCGCGGCGCGGGGTTTTAAGCAGGCCACCGAAGAGGATGCGGCGCTGGCGCAAGGCGTCAACGTCCATCAAGGGCGGATCGTGCACCCAGCGGTGGCGGCGGCATTTCGTTCGGAGGTCCGGTCGAACTAAAGGGGAATCGGGGCGTAGCGCAGCCCGGTAGCGCACACCGTTCGGGACGGTGGGGTCGGAGGTTCAAATCCTCTCGCCCCGACCAGTTTTATGGCCAATCAAAAAATAAGGACTGGAGGAGACATGATTGGCGCTGAAATTTTCATCAGTGGCCGGGTCCAAGGGGTTGGTTTTCGGAAATTCACCATGGATTGTGCCAATCACACCCAGCTTTATGGTATTGTAAGAAATTGCCCGGACGGCCGCGTTAATTTAGAAGTGGAAGGCCCAAAGGGGGAAATTGAGTCGTTCATCTCCACTCTGAAAAAAGGACCGCCAGCTTCCAGAGTGGACTCGGTTGAAGTGATCTGGGGGAAAAACTCAAACCGCTTTAATAATTTTTCAATCACCTATTAGTTTGTTGTCTATAAAACAGGGGTAACTCATGGGAAACGAGTGGGTCCAAGAACACGAAGATGAAGAAGAGCTGGAAGATGAAACAGAAAGTCTGGACGGGAACCTGCCCGGCCTGGATTCTGCCGAAAGGTCGGAAGAATCGTCAAGCACGCCTTCGGCCTCAGATCAACAGGACCAGCCTGCTGGAGACGCAGTCAAATCCTACCTCAGAAATATTCGCCGATCTACACTCTTGACCTTTGAAGACGAAGTTGCCCTGGCCAAACGAATATTAAAAGGGGACGAATCTGCAAGACAACGCATGATTGAGTCCAACTTGCGCTTGGTCGTCAGCATCGGAAAACGCTACCTCAATCGAGGACTTCCATTCTCGGATATCATCGAAGAGGGCAATATCGGTCTGATTAAAGCCGTTGAAAAATATAATCATGAAAAAGGGTTTCGGTTTTCAACCTATGCCTCCTGGTGGATTCGTCAATCCATCGAACGTGCCATTATTAATCAGGGAAAACTGATTCGCTTGCCGGTTCATGTCGTCGAGCGGGTCAATCACTACCTTGCTCATCTTGATGATCTGGTCCAGGAACTGGGGCGGGAACCCGAAATTATTGAAATTTCAAAAAAGATGAAAATGAAAGAAAAAGACATCGACAGCATTCAGCGCCTGATGAGAAAAACCTATTCTCTCGACAGTCCCATTGCGACCGGCAAAACCATTTCCCTCAAAGATGTGATTGAGGACACCAATCAAACTTCTCCTATGAGCCGGGCAGAAGGGGTGGAACGCAGGGAAGGCTTAACCTGCTGGCTGTCCAAATTGAATCCCAATGAACGGAAAGTCATCGTTTTACGCTTTGGATTACAAGGTGATGAGCCGAATACGCTTGAACAAATCGGGAAAGTTTTTGGTTTAACCCGTGAACGTGTCCGGCAAATCGAGGCCGTCGCACTACGAAAACTCAGAAATATTATCGCAGAAAAAGCCATTCAGTCGGATGAAATCCTGTAAGCCAAAGTTTAAGACACCAACGGAGTATCATTCATGAACCTCAAAGCCAAAATCCGTGAAGTCCCTGATTTTCCAAAAGCAGGGATTCTTTTTTACGATATTACAACGCTCCTGTCTGACCCTGCCGCTTCCCGGTATGTCATTGATCAACTGTCTTCACCCTATCTAAAGGAAGGCATCGACAAGGTCATCGGGATTGAATCACGTGGATTTATTTTTGGTGCCCCCATTGCCGAAAGACTGAATGCCGGTTTTGTCCCGGTCCGAAAACCAGGGAAATTACCCGCAGAGCGCATTGAGGAACAGTATGATCTGGAATATGGACAGGATGCGCTTTGTATCCACAAAGATGCCGTATCGCCAGGCGAGCGGGTCTTGATTGTGGATGACCTGCTGGCCACGGGTGGCACATTGGCCGCCACCGCCAAGCTCATCCAGCGCCTGGAAGGTCAAATTATTGAAATGGCCTGTGTTATTGAGCTGTTGGGGCTTAATGGCCGAAAGAAGTTAAATGGGCATCGTGTCTTTTCACTACTGACTTATGATTAATCATTAAGAATGGATTTCAATAAAAAACGATTTTTTTAGGATAAAAACATGCAAAAAACAACACTCAATATCGAGGGCATGACCTGCGATCACTGTGTTGGATCGGTCACCCGTACCCTGGAAGGGTTCGATGACGTTTCGGACATCTTGGTGAGCCTTTCTGAAAACACCGCCCAATTTGCTTTTGAACCCGAAAAAACGTCCCTTTCAGACATTTCGAAAGCCATTGAAGAAGAGGGGTGTGTCGTCAAAGGCGCTGTTGACGAATCAAGTTGAAACCGTCTTTCCAAGTTTTTTATGAACACACTCTCTACTTTAGATGACAGCCGCCCCGTTTTTCCCTTGCGGTAATCAATCTTTACAATCGTTGAAATCCGGTCACAATCTGTTCGCATCCGATCCAAACAAGCTTTTACAACACCCATCACGTCCTCCCAGGGACCTTCGATCACTGTGCCCATCGGATTAAGGCGATACGGGAGACCGCTCTGATCAATAATTTCCAAGGAGCGTGAAACATATTCACTGACACTTTCGCCCTGGGTTAAGGGGGACATCGAAAATTCCAACAAGATGGTCACATCATCATCGTTTTGCGGCATACCTTCTCCATACTTAAGCTGTTTTTTGATAAAAAGGAAGCGAGACCACTTTTCCCAAAACCTCCGTCTCATCATCCACTTTCACCCGGATCTCTGTTCCAGGATTTGCCAATTCCCGCCGGACATAGCCCATGGCAACCACCTTTCCGATGAACGGGGAGTGGCCCGCACTCGTCACCCATCCGACTTTTTTATCGCCCTGAAACACCTCACTACCGTTTACCGGGACCACTTTTCCTTCAAGCGCCAGTCCGGAAAGCAGTCGATTCACATGCCCGTATGTTTTAATCCGGGCCACGACCTCCTGACCGGGGAAACACCCCTTGCTGTAACTAATGACTTCATCCTGAATACCTGCTTCAACCGGAATCACTTCTTCATTCAGTTCCATCCCGTACCGGGGTTTACCTGCTTCGATACGGAGTATTTCCAATGCATCATATCCGAGAGGATGCAGATGTAATGCTTTCCCTTCGGAAAAAAATTGCTGCCAGAGATGCCCCATTTTTTCAGTCGGATAGTAAAGGTGAAAGTCCGTCTCCCCCGTGACCGTCCGCTTGATACAGATGAACCTTTCACCATCCACTTCTTTTTCAAAAAAGGACTGTTCAGACATGTCGGGAAGCGGAAGGCCAAGTGTTTTTTCTATCAGTGATGCAGACGAAGGCCCGGCGATCAACAGTTTTCCCCAAGAGGGAACACTGATTTCCACCTTTGAACGCAAGCGAAACCGCATCAGGTGGTCCTTTGTTTTTTCCGCATTTCCCCTCTCAACCTCCATCAAATACCCTTCCGGCAGAGGGAAAAGATAAAAATCAGAAACTGTTTTGCCTTTCGCTGTCAGTAAAGTGGCATAAATCCCTTTTTCATTCGTGGCAGACAGAAGATCATTGCTGATCAATCCCTGTAAAAATGTTTGGGCATCCGGGCCTGAAATAATGAATTTTCCCTGATAAGAAAGATCGGACAGTGCGGCATGTTCCCGAACCGCTTGGTACTCTTTCAGAGGATCACCATAGTTTTTGGGGATTTCTATATCCAATTCCTTGAAAAATTGAGCCCCTTGGGCCTGATGAAGGTCATGCCAACGCAGTTGTTCCATATCATCCATCCTTGTCATAAAATCCGGGTTTATCTTACACACCTTTTTTACAGGTGGTCAACGGAAACGATTTCAATCCGCCCCGTCGGGTGTTTCCTCGCGAAAACCTGTACGGCCTTTTAAGTCATCCTTTAACGACAAGCGCTCCCGACCCTTGTGCTTTAAGCACTATTTCGGCACTTCAAAACGAAAATACGACATTGTTCGCCTTTTCGCCCCGACACGCTATTAACCGGCTCTTTTTTATTTCAAAAACACTCCGCTTATTCATGCCCTTCGTAGGCGTGCGGCGGCCGCCAAGGGAAGGCCCCCATGGCAACATCCATCATAACTCGCCAAGCGTTCAAATGCAGCCACTGGTCATACATGGCCCAGTCCTTGTATTTTGGAAGCTTCACGGATGTTGGAACCTCAGTAAAAGAGGTCCCCTTTTTGAATTCCGCAAAGATGGCGGCTTCCAAATCGTTGATGTAGGCCAGAGTGTCGGTCACGTCTTTCTTGCTTCCCGTCGGCTTGCCGCTGGCATTATGAGAATAGACGGCCAGATCAAAATCCATTTTTTCGATCTGAGTTAACGAGCGTTTCCACTCCTTGAGATTAAAATCCGGAACGATTGCAAAAAGCAGACGTTTCGGAGCGACCAGGTCGGCCACATAGACGATCTTTTCCTTGGGCAGACGGAAGACCGTCATGCCCAGGCCATGATTCATGCCCATGTAATGCAGCTCCAGGGTCGTGCCGCCGAGGTGGATGTCCTTACGCATGCCCGCCCAACTTTCATCCGGCAGCGCCAGATCATCATGCGGGTTGTCCTTCATCCATTCGTAAGCCTCGACATGGGCCACAATCGTGGCACCGGCGTCCCGAAAAACC
The DNA here is from genome assembly GCA_945787655.1 of Nitrospiria bacterium. Taxonomy (GTDB): domain Bacteria; phylum Nitrospirota; class Nitrospiria; order SBBL01; family JAADHI01; genus JAADHI01. The sequence goes on from CALZIJ010000001.1 coordinate 6,198, forward strand.
TGCCCTCCATTGGCGTGATCCCAATGATTGTGGCTGATCAGCAGAAAACGAATCGGCTTGTCCGTCACGCCGCGAATCGCCTTGAGCATCCCTTTCGAATGCTTCGAGTTAACCGGCTCGATTGCGATAACGCCATCTTCTGTCACAACAAACATGGAAAGATACATCCCCGCATCATACACATACACATTCTCAGCAATCTTGACGGTTTTGGCCTGGTTCTCCTCTTGAGCCTAGGCAGAGAATGGAACCAGTGCAAGAAAAACCCCGACGACAATCATTTTTTTCATTATTCTCCCTTTCAGCTCATGATTGATACAATTGAAAAACAAGACGTATTTATCCGCCTGTCCGCCCATTGAATGAAACAAAGAATGTTTTGGTCTTCCCGGAACACTGGCTTATCCTTTTCCATCCTTCTGCCCTTTTCGTAGCAGCACAAAGCTTTTTAACGCGCTCTGGAAGCGTCTCAGTGTTTCTTTCGGTTTTAAAATAAATCCCTCGGATTGATGCATCCATCGCAAAAAATAAGACGCACCCACTTTCCTGCCCGGGTTTATGGTTGCAATATATTTAAAATAACATCACCAATGTCAACATTTCACCCATACCCGGTCTTTTTTTTGCGCATATGACTAACAACAGGAAACCCCATATTATATTTTAAGACCGGGGAAGCGCTTCTGATCTATTTTAAAACGGCTTTATGTCCAGGTATCACAAGTACTGTATTTTGCATTTTTTTCTTTTTTTTTATATGCTCCCGTGTAATTTTGATCCAAAATGGAGGTTTTTGAAGGTGCAGTACTACATTTTATTTAATTCACTGCTCGTCATCGCCAGTTGTTTTTTAAGCTGGATTGAGCCCAAATTATTTGTCATTGCGATGCGCGGCATCCAGATGGTTGACGGTCAGATTGTATTCGTACTCGGCTTCATCAGCTTTGTCACGATTTGTTACGAACTGCTTCGCAGAAAGGAGCAACTCTACTGGGTTTACGGTTTGACCGGGTTTATCATCTCCATTATTGCCGGCATGGAATTCTACAGCTTCTATCAGAATCAATATTCTGGAGGCGCAGGAATCTTCCTTGCGACGCTGGGGGGAATTCAACTGACCGGGTCATATATTGTTGTCCTTCTTCAAAAAGGGAAACCGGGCGCTTCAGCCCCTTAAATTTTTTAATGCGGGACATCCACCTTGTTTTATTTCTCAATCATGTTTATCTGTATAGAAACACCCAGGGATCAACGCCCCGGATCGTGTACGTATTTTTTCCAAATTTGGAAAAACCGTTCCCCGGCCCGTCCATATCAACCATGAGATTTCTATCTGCATGAGATTTTTATCTGAAGGAGAGGTATGATTCGTTCTACAACCATTATTTCTGTACGCCAGAATGGTCAAGTCGCCATGGCGGGGGACGGACAGGTCACCCTGGGCGCAACCGTCTTAAAACACAATACCCGTAAAGTCCGCAAGATTTACAACAATAAAATTTTAACGGGTTTTGCCGGCGCTACGGCAGACGCTTTTACCCTTTTTGAAAAGTTTGAAGCCAAACTCGAACAATACAACGGCAACCTGACCCGCGCGGCCGTCGAACTTGCAAAGGATTGGCGCACCGATCGTATTCTCCGCCGTTTGGAAGCGCTGCTTGCCGTCGCGGATAAAGACCATTCCCTAATTATTTCCGGGACCGGGGATGTGATAGAACCCGAAAACGGCATTGTAGCGATTGGTTCCGGCGGACCCTTTGCCCAGGCAGCAGCCACCGCACTGAAAACCCATTCCACGCTCGATGCACGCGGCATTGTAACGGAATCCATGAAAATTGCGGCAGATATCTGCATTTACACCAACAGCGAGATTATTATTGAGGAAATTTAACAGGGCCGGCACGGAAACAGCGGCCTTGCCAAAAGCAGACGGAGCGTTCCCTTTTTGCAGCGTTGTCGTGTAGTATATGCGGCATCGGTATCTAAATAGTCTGGGAGAAATCAAAGTATGACCGAAATTGAAGATTACGGAAACCTGATTCCACGGCGCATTGTCGAGGAGCTGGACAAATACATCGTCGGCCAAAAAGAGGCCAAGCGCATGGTCGCGATTGCCTTGAGAAACCGCTGGAGAAGACAACGCCTTCCGGAAGAGTTAAAAGACGAGGTCCTCCCCAAAAACATCATCATGATGGGACCGACAGGCGTTGGGAAAACGGAAATATCACGGCGGCTGGCCAAACTTTCAGGTGCGCCTTTTATTAAAGTCGAGGCCTCAAAATTTACTGAAGTGGGTTATGTCGGCCGGGATGTTGAATCCATGATTCGGGATTTGGTTGAGCTTTCCGTCAACATGGTGAAAGCCCAGCATAATGTCACTGTACAGGAAAAAGCTTCGAAACTCGCTGAAGACCGGCTGCTGGATCTCTTGCTCCCCCCACCCGCGAGAAATACACCCACGGGAGTGTACAGCGACTCAAAAGAAACCACACCGCCTCCCACCGATTCATATGAGAAAAGCCGGGAAAAACTCAGACAACAACTCAAGGATGGCAAGCTCGATAAACGCATGGTCGAACTGGATGTTCCGGATAAATCAACTCCGCCTATCGGTGTAATTTCAAACATCGGCATGGAAGATCTCGAAATGAACCTCCGAGACATGTTGGGTAATATGATGCCCGGAAAAAAGAAAAAACGACGGGTCAAAATTCCGGAAGCCTTGGCCCTGCTCAATCAGGAAGAAGCCGCCAAATTGATCGATATGGATGAAGTGGTGCATGATGCGGTCAAACGTGTAGAAAATTCAGGCATCGTTTTCCTGGACGAAGTGGACAAGATTGCCAGCCGTGAAAAGGGACAAGGCCCTGATGTCTCAAGAGAAGGCGTGCAGCGGGATTTACTCCCTATCGTCGAAGGGTCAACCATCAATACAAAGTACGGCATGGTGAAAACCGACCACATTCTGTTTATCGCTGCGGGCGCCTTTCATACGGCAAAACCGTCAGACCTGATTCCTGAATTACAAGGCCGTTTTCCCATCCGGGTTGAATTGAACTCGCTTGGAAAAGAAGAATTTATCCGCATCTTGACCGAACCGAAAAATTCACTCAAAAAACAATATGTCGGCCTGCTCAACACTGAAGGGGTCGATTTGATTTTTACGGATGACGCCATAGAAGCCATTGCGGAGACCGCGGTTCAGGTCAATGAACGGGATGAAAATATCGGCGCACGGCGGCTCTTTACCATCCTGGAACGCCTGCTCGATAAAGTCTCATTCGACGCACCCGAGCTCGAAAATAAAAAAGTCGTCGTCGATGCCAAATATGTTGAAGACCGCATGGACAAAGTCGCCCAAGACAGTGACCTCTCCCGCTATATTTTATAAACATATTCGAGAGATAAAACCGTGACCAAAGCAGACTTGCTCAGCAATAAAGCCGAAATTCTTATTGAGGCCCTGCCTTATATTCAGGCCTTTCATGGCAAGACCATCGTCATAAAGTACGGCGGGGCCGCGATGATTGACCCGGCCCTTAAACGTCAGTTTGCCGAAGATGTGGTCCTGATGAAGTACGTGGGTATGCATCCCGTTATTGTGCACGGCGGCGGTCCCCAAATTTCCGGCATGATGAAACGGCTTGGCATGGAGCCGCAATTTGTTGAGGGCGTTCGGGTGACCGACCCTGAAACCATGTCCATTGTGGAAATGGTGCTGGCCGGGACGATCAACAAGGAGATTATCACCCTCATCCACCAGATGGGCGGCAAAGGCGTCGGGCTGACCGGCAAAGACGGTCGGCTGATCAAAGCCAAGCGGCTCAGTGACGAAAAAGAATCCAAAAATCACGTCGGCGAAGTCGCTTCAGTAGATCCGGAAATTTTAAAAACGCTGGATGAAGGTCAGTTTATCCCGGTCATCTCTCCCATCGGGGCAGATGAAACCGGAAAAACCTACAATATCAATGCGGACTTGGTCGCAGGCAGTTTGGCTGCGGCACTTTCAGCTGAAAAGCTACTGGTATTAACGGATGTCCCCGGTATTTTAGATCAAACCGGTAGCCTCATTCCCACCCTGTCCCAAAAAAAAGTCGAGCAGCTGATGAGTGACGGGGTCATCCACGGAGGCATGATGCCCAAGATCAAGGCCGCGCTTTCCGCCGTGGAAAACGGCGTTCACAAATCCCACATCATAGACGGCCGGGTTCCTCATGCCTTGCTTCTTGAAGTTTTTACTGATCAAGGGGTGGGGACAGAAATCGTGGCTTAAAACGGATAAGTTGATTTACGGGGATTTGGCGCATCGAAATCCAAGATCAGAAAAAGCTTGCTCCGGCGCAATCGATGATCGGTAAGCACCCCGGTAAAACAGTGGCAGGACATAGTGGCCAACACGCCCGCCTCCCCCGCCTTTAAAAACCTTTTGCTTTTGCCCGAATAATTCTGTTTCAAAGGTGGCGTTGGGGTAAGGCCTGTACCAATCACTTGTCCATTCCCAGACATTTCCCGCCATATCCATGACACCGTAAGGACTCATACTTTCAATAAATGATCCCACCGGCGCAATCTCTCCGGCATTGGGATCATTCGCTGCATTCTTTTTAATTTTTTCAAAATCATCACCCCAGGGAAATTCCCGGCCATCCGGGCCGCGGGCCGCTTTTTCCCACTCGGCTTCCGTTGGCAGCCGTTTTTCGGCCCACTGACAGTAGCGATCGGCTTCATACCAATTAATATTGGAAACCGGGTAGTTTTCAGCCCCTGGCGGCACGGAACCATTTTTAAAATAGGGCGGGGGACGCCAGTCCGTTGCATCAATAAACACCTTGTATTCCGCATTGGTCACTTCATACTGGTCAATATAAAAAAAAGGCAAGTTTATTTCATGTTGGGGATATTCATCCTTGTACCATGGCTTCTTGCTGCCCAGCTCCTTGGCCTGCTGAAATGCATCAATTTTATTACTGCCGCGAATAAAACGACCGGCGGGAACCGGCACCATGCCGCGGGGCGGAGAGACCGTCGAGGCCATGACTGAACCGTTGGACAGGGAAAGGGCAATCACGAGGAAATGAATGCACAAACCGGAAATGGGCAGTTGCATAATGGGTGTAATGTAAGGAGAAGGGGAAAATCCGTCAAGCTAAAAAGCAGATCACATAAACTATTTACTGTAAATATTAATTATACTACTTAAAAAGACCTTGAAATTGCTTAAGTTTGGAAATTTTCCGACAAAAACCTTAAAAAATCAAGGAGACTTTACGCAACGAAACCCCAAATCTGCATAAGCCTCTTCAGGCACCAGGGAAGAGCGATAAGCGGTCCGGTAAAAGAGAGGAAGAGAATAATGTCCGATACCGCCCCACCCGCCACCACGGAATACCTTTTGTTTTTCACCATACAGAACACTTTTGTAGGTTCCGTCCTCGTAGGGCTGATACCAGTCTGAAGTCCATTCCCAAACATTCCCGGACATGTCGTGTGCACCGTAAGGACTCACCCCACCCTCAAAAGAGCCGACCGGCGCGACATCTCCGATCCCCGAATCTCCGGCATTTAACTTCTTCTTGTCATAATCATTACCCCAGGGAAATTCCCGGCCGTCCGTCCCCCGAGCCGCTTTTTCCCATTCCGCTTCAGTCGGCAAACGTTTTCCCAGCCACTCACAGTATCGTGTCGCCTCATACCAGTTTATGTCGGTCACTGGATAGCCCTCCCGGCCGGGCGGCACACCTCGGCCAAAAAAATACACGGGAGGACGAGAGCGTGTATCGTCAATAAAAAGTTTGTATTCAGCGTTGGTCACCTCGTAACGGTCAATATAAAACAAGGGCAGGTGGTGTTGATGCTTAGGATGTTCATCAAGATACCAGGGTTTCAGCGTGCCAAGTTCGTTTCCTTGCTGGTGCTCATCCACCTTGTCACTGCCACGAATAAACTTTCCGGCAGGCACTGCCACCATGCCCGGCGGCGGTGGCTCCAGGGGCATTTTCAATAGACAACTGGAAATCATGGCACCGAAAAAAAGGACCGCACTGGTAAAGCAGACTGTATGTTTTATTTTCATGAGGGCATCATAATCACTCCAGTTCAGCGGGTCAAGGGTTCACGCCCTATTGCGTAGAATAAGCCGTTCTCTGTCGATTTGATTTTGATCGTCCATGTACGCATTTTTAGAACTGTACAATACTCGAAAAAATGAACCGTTTCTCATTAAATTCCACAAAAGGATCAGTCGACCGGGTCCACATTTCTTCAAGACCACTTCTTAACATAAGATTGGGAAAAGGTTTGTAGACGGCCTCAATGGAGGCCCAATGGTTTTTATCCCGCCGTCCAAAATGAATGGGATCGCTTTCATCCGCAGAAAATCTCTTGTGCTTGAAGCGGTATCGCATAAGGACCTGCACGGTCGATAAAACCTCATACCGGATTTGAATCGAAAAAATGACCGCACGATAGGAAATATCATCTCCCCGGCGACAACGCGCCAGTCCGCAGGTAAAGCCCTCATCCATCAAAAGATTCCGGCATGTGCGTAATACAGCTTCTGAAGTCAGCGGACACTGAACAACAAGGGTGCCCCTATTGGCCTCGCCCCGTTCTAACGCCAAGTCTGAAGAAACGGCCCATTGTACATTATCGGTATAAAAAAGGGTCGGCCCCAGGGTCATAATCTGTGAGTCCTTGGCATTAAAGTCCGCGTTGTAATTCAAACGGGTCCACGAAAAATAGACCCCCGCTTCGCCCCAAGTCATCTCCCTGTCAAGGTACAGGCTGATACTGCTGGAGGACAATTCAAACGGCTGACGGCTCCGATCTTCTTTGTCTAAAGGGGCCGATGGGGCAAGGGTCAGAAAAGCGCTGAAATAAAATTCATCCTCCAGGGGAGTTTCCAAACCGACTTCGTAAAAATAGTGCGTTAAGTTTTTATTTTCCCTGTATCGGTTAAGCGCCCCCAGGGCACTAAACATCGTTTCTCCCATTCGTGCATTCAATAAAATACTGGATTCTATAATTTCATCGGACACCCTGTTTTCCTTGTCCTGAAAAATATTGTCATCAAAGACCAGTCCAAATTCAATTTCCCCACTCCAGCGGGGCAGGGTTTCATCATCCTCAAAATAAATTTGCGCGGCAGCCCATGTGGGAAAAAGGAACAAAAGGGCGCCGATAAAAAACAGACCGAACTGGACATCTTTGTTCAAAAACAACTCCAGGGCTCAGAAAACACACGAATTTTCAACAGGCAGGTGCATTTCAGAAAACAGTCAGATCATCACCCCTGAATTGCGCCGGGCAGGGTCGGTTTGGTCTTGTTTATGACTTGATGGTAAAGCGGCAGATACTGCTCTTCCAGCACCTTTTCCCAGGTAAAGTGGCTATAGATATTCTGAATGGCCTTAAGTTGGATCGATCGGAGTTGTTTTTTCCCCGGAGTACGGTAAACCTTTATAGCGCGTTTCATTGCGAGTAACAACTCTTCTTTTCCGCCCAAATAAGAAAAACCGGTTTGGGCATCCACAGTTTTCACCAGCCCGCCGACTTGATGAACAATGGGAATATTTCCGTTGAGTTGTGCAATAAAATCCGTTAAACCACAAGGCTCGTATTGTGACGGAATCAGGAAAAAATCCCCGGCTGCAAAAATACGATGGGCATTTTCTTCGCTGTATCCGTCAATAAAGCACACCCGCCCTTTAAACTGCTGCGTAAGCGCAATGAACTGTTTAACAATCTCTGGGCTGCCATTTCCCAGCCCCAAAAGAGAAACCGCTCTCTCTTCTTTTAAAAGGAGACTTAAGGCCTCGTATAAATCACCAAACCCCTTTTGAAGGGTCAGCCGACCCACAAATGTAAACAGAACCGCTTCGGGATCATTGCGTATCGTCCCATATTTTTGTGCTTCATTCGTGGTTTTGAATCGATTGATGGCTTCTATCGATTGCTGCTTGCACTGTGCTTTCCCTTCCCAGTCCTTTTTTTCAGGGAAAAAAGGAACCGGCAGACCCTCAAGTAACGGACTACCCGGATGGTGAGAAGCCACATCGATCCCGTTGGTGATCCCAAGTAGTTCGATACCAAGCCCCGTGTAAGCATGTCCCAGCCAGCCCGTTTTTGCATCCAGCCCGGTTTCACGTAACTCTCTCGCGTAATTTTCACTCACGGTATTGACTGCTGTGCCAAACACTGCGCCCGCCAATAAAGGGTCAAATGCCTCGTTTAAAGTACATCGGGGAATCAGGGTTTTCCCCTTTTCACTGGAAAGCCCGCAGATCGCCTGCGCATAATCCAGGCTTTGTGTTTCCTGATGATACCCCGAACCGGCGTTGTGAAGGGTCAGCAATGTCGGTATATGCGCAAGAGACGGGGCATATCCTTCCTCGGAGCATTGGGCGATCAAAGGGAACAGGGCGGCATGGCCATCGTGGCAATGCACAATATCCGGCCGCCAGGAAACCTGGGCTAACAGCATCAAGGCCGATTTTACCAATAACACATTTTGGGCAAACGCATCAGAATACCCCTGCCCTTCCAAAAGAGGGCGCCCCAAAGCGGCCGCCTCATCTTTTGTATATTGATAAATTCCCTGCCGGGGAATCTTCTGCTCCGGCATCTCAGCCAAGTATTGAAAAGGGTCGGCCTTGATCAGATAAAGCGTCAGCTTCGGTGAGATTTTACAACTCGATACCACAACCGTTTCCGGATGCGCATAGCTGCCATAATTCATGGGGACAAGAAATGTGCAATATCGGCGTGCGTTCAGTTGATGCCGGGCCAGGTATGCATCCACTTTCCGGTAGTGCGGCAACACCATGGCCACTGCGATTCCTTTCTCCGCAGAAGCCCTGGAAAGCCCCCAGGTCACGTCCTTGATGCCGCCGGCGCCGGCGATCGGTCCAAATTCACGGGCAATGTGCAAAACACGCCGTATTTTTTGTTTTTGCGAACGGGAGTTCACGCTGAAATAATCTGCTCGAAGATTAATTCTTCTCGAATCAATTCATCATCATGCAAAAGGAAATCCGCTATTTTTTTCTACACTCTGCCTTAAAGGCAAGAAAGGCCAATACATCAAGGCGGGCATCCTGGAGTTCCGGATGTTCCTGGATGTATCGGGTCAGTGTTTCCTCAAATTGCTCAGGCCCCATTTTTTCAATACATTTCGATAACCAGGGCACAATCGCCTGTTCATCGGCCATCGGCCTGACAATCGACATGCCATGTACAAAACCGTTGACATAAAACGTTCGGATCGGTGCCTCCAGTTTAAGATAGATCCGTCCGGAAAAACCTTCCGCCGCGGTGGAAACATCAACCGGACCCGCTGTAAACACCGCGAACAATACAAAACCTGTAAAAAAAAGACGTCCAACTTTCATGAAACCATCATTCCTTTCAAAATAATAAACCTGACCCGGAGCGGCATGGCTCAATTGGAAAACGGGTAGGCGATTTGCATCGCGTTTTTCACCTGCGCCAGTGTTTCCCTGGCGACTTTTCTCGCACGCGCCGTCCCGGATATCAGGATTTCGTCAATCATTTTATCTTCTTTCTCATAAGGCATCCGCCGCGCGCGTATCGGCTCCAAAAAACCATTCAATGCGGTAATCAGGCGCCGCTTCACCTCAACATCCCCCACTTTACCCGCACGGTAACGGGATTTCAGTTCCGCCACTTCGTCGGTATCAGGGTTAAACGCATCATGGTAGGTAAATACGGGGTTTCCTTCCACATGGCCTGGATCTGTTGCCCGGAGCCGTGTGGGATCGGTATACATCCTCATGACTTTTTTTTCGACGGTTTTTGCATCGTCTGAAAGATAAATCGCATTACCAATGCTTTTGCTCATTTTTCCCTGCCCATCCGTACCAGGCAAGCGGGAAACGGCGCCGACAAGGCCTTCAGGTTCAGTTAAAACCGGCTGATACAGGGTATTAAACCGCCGGACAATTTCGTTCGTTTGCTCAATCATGGGCAGCTGGTCTTTCCCGACAGGGACAAGGTCGGCCTGAAAGGCCGTGATATCTGCCGCCTGATGCACAGGATAAACCAGAAATCCGGCCGGCAAATTGGCTTCAAACCCTTTCTGCTTCATTTCGTCTTTCACGGTAGGGTTGCGCTGAAGACGCGCCACGGTGACCAAATTTAAATAATAAACGGCAAGCTCCGCGATTTCCGGAACCATTGACTGGACAAAGATCGTACTTTTTTCAGGGTTGAGGCCGACAGCAAGATAATCCCGTACCACTTCCCGGATATTTTTCAGGAGAATTTCAGGGTGCTCAAAGTGATCGGTCATCGCCTGAACATCGGCAATCAAAATGAAGGTGTCATACTCTTCCTGAAGTGCGACCCGGTTTTGCAACGAACCCACATAATGTCCCAAATGCAAACACCCCGTCGGACGGTCTCCGGTCAAGATTCGTTTTTTGGGGTTGATACTCAAACCATTCCCTCTGATGAATAAAAAGCGGCCTTATTATGGCCGCAGGTTATGGGGGTGTCAAGCGTTGATCGAACTCAAAGGGCGCTTAAATCATCTTCTATTCAAGCCTATTCAACTGAGCCGTCTATTGAAAGAGCGCATGGGGTTTAGCTATAATAAAACATTGGCTTGCCAACTTTCCTAGGGATACAAGTGCCATGCGCCATGAACCCAAAAAATCCTTCCGATGTCTCTCTTTCTTCCACCTGGCTTTAATACTGTCTCTTGCTTTTATGATAGCGCCGTCCGCCGAGGGAAAAACACAAACCCAGGAAATCCAGACCCTCATTCGACAGCAACTGGAAGCCTTTAATGAGGAGGATTATTTCTCGGCATATCAATATGCCTCCAGGCATATTCAATCCGAGTTTACGCTCAAGGAATTTGAGATGATGGTGAGAACGGGATACCCGCAAATCGCAAAGTCAAAACAATCGCGTTTTGGGGACATTGAATTATTTGATGAGGGGCGTCACGCCCGCGCCATCGTCCACGTGACCGGTGCAGATCATGTGACCATCATCACACAATATCGCTTGATCTACGAAGACGGTGCCTGGAGAAATAATGGGGTCATGATACTGGATCGCAACCGACCGATATAAGCTGTCCCCATTAAGACACACCTCCACATACCCATTGTCAATAGCCGCCTCAAAACCGCTTTAATTAAACCTGATAAAAACACGCCTGCACCCCCTGAACGCATACTCCACATGCCTCTTTCTCTTGCTTGACAATCTATACCGCTCGTCCTACGATTAGGGACAAGGGGACAATCTGACGTAATTACACGGAGTGCAATCGAAATTTAATGGTAACCAAAGTCAGTAAAATGAAACAAAAGCGAGCCGCCCAGGTCTCGGTTGATGTGCTCGTAAAACAAATCCGTTCCTATACAAGGGAGGTGGATGTCCCTCTGCTCACCAAGGCCTATGAATTTGCCGACAAAGCCCATCAGGGACAACAGCGCCAATCAGGAGAGCCTTATTTAAGGCATCCCTTTGCAGTCGCCAAAATCTTGACCGAGTTGAAACTTGATGTGCCTTCGGTCGCCGCCGGACTGCTGCACGATGTCGTCGAGGATACCGATTATACGCCAGAGGATATTAAAGCCGAGTTTGGAGAAACCATTGCATCCCTGGTCGAAGGGGTCACCAAAATTGGGAAAATCGTCTTTAAAAATACTCAGGAAAAACAAGCGGAAAATTTCAGAAAAATGATTGTGTCCATGTCGACCGATATCCGTGTCCTCCTGATCAAACTGGCCGACCGGCTTCACAATATGCGGACTTTAGACGCGCTTGCAGAGGAAAAAAAGGACCGAATCGCCAAAGAAACCCTGGAAATTTATGCACCGCTTGCAAACCGGCTGGGCATTGGGTGGATCAAGTCGGAACTCGAAGACCTTTGTTTGCATGCCATGAAGCCGGATATCTATCAAAGTCTCCAGAAAGACGTTAAAGCGGGCAGCGGCGGACGAAAGCGCTATATTAAATCTGTTGTCGGCATCATCAATAAAACCCTGAAAGAAAATCATTTCAAATGTGAAGTTTACGGCCGTTCAAAACACCTTTTCGGTATTTATCGCAAGATGGAGCGTCAGGGGATTCCTTTCGAGGAAATCTATGACTTGATGGCAGTCCGTATTATTACCGATACGAAAATGAATTGTTACGCGATTTTAGGGCTCATTCATTCTCTGTGGCGGCCTGTTCCGGGGCGCTTTAAAGATTATATCGCCATCCCAAAATCCAATTTATATCAATCCTTGCACACTACGGTCATCGGCCCGGAAGGCAAGCACGTGGAATTCCAGATCCGGACGGAAGAAATGCACAAAATTGCCGAAGACGGGATTGCCTCTCACTGGGTCTATAAAGACGGCGGTCAGATCAATTCAAAAGACGAGCAGGTTTTTGCCTGGCTGCGCCAGCTTCTTGAATGGCAGCGTGACCTTCCCGACACCCGGCAGTTTATGACATCGGTGAAAGCAGACCTTTTCCCCAATGTGGTTTTTGCCTTCACCCCTAAAGGAGATTTGAAGGAATTAATTAAGGGATCAACCCCTATTGATTTTGCTTATGCCGTTCATACCGAGGTCGGGGACCACTGTGTTGGAGCAAAAATAAACGGCGTTATTACCCCCTTGCGCCAGGCGATTAAAAACGGGGACACCGTGGAAATTATGACCTCATCGTCACATATGCCCAGCCGCGACTGGTTAAAATTTGTCAAAACCTCAAAAGCCAAAGCAAAAATAAAACACTTTATCGGATTGGAAGAACGCGCACAAAGTTTGGCTTTAGGACGTAAAATACTGGAGCGGGAAGCCAGAAAGGAAAAATTAAGCCCCACAGAAGTGATGAAATCCAAGGAAATTTTAAACGCAGGCAGGGAACAGGGCATCACCACTATCGGTGATTTGCTGATTGCCATTGGCTATGGAAAAATCTCGGCCCAACATGTCATTCGTCAGCTCCTGCCTCAATCCAAAATCAAAGAAGGCATCACCGAAAAAATCATCCGAAAAACCGGGATCGGCCGAAGTGATGTCAAAGTTAAAGGAGTCGGGGATATTTTAATTCATCTCTCAAAATGCTGTAACCCCGTACCCGGCGAAGAAATCATCGGATTTATCACCCGCGGCCGGGGGCTTTCCATCCATACAGTCAATTGTCCCAATATAGACGAGCTCGATTGTGACCGGGAACGGCTCGTCGCTGTTGATTGGGATAAAAAACATTCCCAGTCTCATGCCATCGACATATCCGTACTGACTCTGGACCGACCGGGGCTTTTGGCGGCTGTCACCGCCGCGATATCGGAGACCGGGGCCAATATCAAACACGCCGATATTAAAACGACTGAAGACCAGAAAGGTAATTTTAACCTCGTTGTCGATATCGAAAATATCAGACATCTAGAAAAAGTCCTAAAAAAAATCGAAAGCCTGGACGGGGTGCTTCAAGCCCGCCGCGTACACAAAGGTTAGGCCCTTCATTTTTAAACTGACAGCTTCAAATTCATCGGCTATACTAGCGTCTACGCTTTAATGGTAAGAATTTGTAAAATTAGGAGGATATTTCATGCCGGATGCTTTTAAAATCCCGGAACGGATTAAAAGGCTAAAAGAGCTGGCCTACAATTTCTGGTGGAGCTGGGACCCGGAGTCCAGAGGGTTATTTGAAGCGCTTGATCGGGTGCTTTGGAACAAGACCCATCACAATCCTGTCGCCATCCTGCAGGATATTAAACCTGAACGGCTCATGGAAGTTGAGAAAGACCCCACTTTTCTCCGGCATTATGACGGCGTGATTAAAAGCTTTGACTACATGTTGGGGCTTAAAGAAACCTGGGTCAAAAAAACCTTTCCGGCCCTGTCCGATCAAACAATCGCCTATTTTTCGGCAGAATTCGGGCTTCACAACTCACTCCCCATTTATTCTGGAGGTCTCGGTATCTTGGCCGGGGACCACTGCAAGGAAGCCAGTGAAATCGGGCTTCAACTCATCGGCATCGGATTTTTATACCCGCAAGGCTATTTCCACCAGCGGATTCAGGCCGATGGCTGGCAAGAAGCATCCTACCATCCTCTTAACATAAATCGCGTGGCCATCGAACCGGTGACCTTTCCAGCGACAGGCAAACGCTATCTCCAGATCCCCGTGGGACATCGAACTATCCATATTGCCGCCTGGCAAGTGCGTGTTGGACGGGTTCGGCTTTTTTTGATGGACACCGACATCCCTGAAAACGAACCCTGGGACCGCGAACTTTCGGCCCGGCTGTACGCAGGCGATGAAGACCTCCGAATTCGCCAGGAAATTGTACTGGGCATCGGGGGGGTGCGATTGCTTCGCGCATTAAACATTCAACCGGGAGTCTGGCACTGTAACGAAGGACATACGGCCTTCCAAATGCTGGAGCGTATCCGAGAAAAAGTGGCGGATGGCGCACTGTTTGACACCGCGGCGGCTGAAATACGCAAAAAGACCATTTTCACAACCCATACTCCCGTACCCGCGGGCCATGACGCATTTCCGCCTTCCCTCATAGAAAAATATTTTTCAAATTATTGGCCGGAGCTGGGCATCGATCAATCCCAGTTTTGGGCGCTGGGGCATCATAAGGAATCTTGGGGTGAGGCCTTTAACATGACGGTGCTGGCCCTCCATCTTTCTGACGGCAGAAATGCGGTGAGCAAGCAGCATGGCATTGTGAGCCGAAAAATGTGGCAGCATCTCTGGCCTGTTTCAAAACAGGAAGACGTCCCGATTTGTTCTATTACCAATGGCATTCATGTGCCCACCTGGATTTCGCCCGAATTAATCCGCCTATACCGGCGATATATTGCGCCGGACTGGGTAGAGCGTCAGGATGATCCCGGCCTATGGCAACGGGTCTGCGATATTCCCGATCAGGAACTCTGGCATACGCGCCAACACATGAAACGGAAACTGCTTAATTTTATCCGTGAACGGGCTAGAACCTCCTGGACACACGACCATATGGAAGCCGCTCAGCTTTTGGCGGCCGGCACCCTTCTAAACCCGGAAGCCCTGACGATCGGATACGCGCGCCGTTTCGCGGGCTATAAACGCGCCACTCTGATCTTCAAAGACATCCAGCGCTTAAAAAAAATACTCCAAAACCAAAGGCGGCCCGTTCAGATTATTTTTGCGGGCAAAGCACATCCTGCCGACGATATTGGAAAACATTTGCTACAGGAAATTTACAACCTTGCCAAAGACTCCAAAATGGCAGGCCGGGTTGTTTTCGTAGAAAACTACGAAATGCATGTCGCCCATTTTTTGGTACAAGGGGTCGATATTTGGTTGAATTCACCTCGCGCGCCGCTTGAAGCAAGCGGGACCAGCGGCATGAAGGCTGCCTTAAACGGGGTGCCTCAACTGAGCATTCCAGACGGCTGGTGGCCGGAGGCCTATAATGGATCGAATGGCTGGTCTTATGGAGGTGATACGGCGCTCCCCCAGGATGATATGGATGCGGCGGATGCAGAGGCCCTCTACGAAATACTGGAAAATGAGGTCATCCCACTTTACTACCGTCGGGATTCGGATAACATTCCACGCGGTTGGACAGACTTGATTAAAGAAACCATCCGGTCTATTGTGCCTGCTTTTTCAATGCGGCGAACCGTTAAAGAGTATACCGAAAGACTGTATGCTCCTGCAGTGAATGGCGACTTGCCGCCCAGTGGGCATCAATAAGTGGACCTCGAAGAAATCTTTCTACGAAAAAAAACGGTCTACGAGGGCCGTTATCTCCGTGCTGAAGAACAGGTTTTTCAGCAGCCAAACGGGAAAGAAGCCACCAGAGAAATCATCGCCCCGCCCGATGCGGTCGGCGTCCTGCCGATTGATCAAAATGGACAGGTTTATCTCGTGCGTCAATACCGGCCTGCGATCCAAAAAATTACATTGGAAATCCCCGCCGGCGTCATTGACAAGGGAGAAAAACCCATTGAAACAGCAGGGAGAGAATGCCGTGAAGAAATCGGGTTTTTACCTGAGCGGCTCGATTTTCTTTTTATGTACTACCATTCAGTCGGGTTTTCAACCGGGAAAATAGAAGTTTTTTTAGGACGGGAACTTAAACCGTTTCAGGAGCAAGTCCTGGACGATGGAGAATTTATAGAAGTTGTGGTCCTTCCGTTTGAAGAGGCTTACCAACAAGCACGCTCAGGGAAAATTATCGATAGTAAAACCCTGCTTTCCTTTCTTTGGTACAAACAAAGTTTTTCTTCTTAAAAAAAATCCGGTTTTTTAAGACAACTCTTCATCCGCGCGAAAATATCGGGCCTCAGGGTGATGAAACACCGTCGCAGAAACCGTCGCCTCCGGCTCCATCATATGCCCGTCTGTTAAATTGACACCGATCCGATCCGTGACATTTAAAAGTCGGAACAGTTTTTCCTGATCCGCCAGATCAGGACAGGCCGGATAGCCAAAACTCACGCGAATGCCGCGATATTTGTTTTTCAGAACATCTCGAAGGGTCATGTCTTCCGGGTCGGGAATGCCCCAATCCGCCCTGATTTTTTGATGCAGCCACTCCGCAAAACCTTCTGCACCCTCAATGGCAATCGCTTGCAACATGTGAGACCGTAAGTAATCGCCCGCATCTTTCCAGGCCGTCGATAATTCCCGAACCCCGCGTCCAAGCGTGACGACAAAAAAGGCGACTGAGTCCATTTTTTCGGACCCGGTATCCCGGCAATAATCGGACAAACACAGGTAATCGCCTCGGTTCTGCCTCGGAAAAGCAAAGGTTTCCAAAACCGTTTTTAGATTGTCCGGGTCGTAAATCAAAAGATCATTTCCTTTCGCCTGACAGGGGAAATACTGATAGATTCCCTGGGCAGATAAATATTCTGATTTTAGGATTTCGGCTTTCATGGCCTCTACCGACTGATAGAGCTTCTGGGCCTTTTCATCCCCTTCTTTTAAGAGCCGGTCAATATTGCCTTTCAGGCCCAAATGATTACCATAGAGCATCGCCGGATTAATAAAATGAAACAAGGTTTCAAGAGGCCCTTCTTGAATTAAATGGGGTTTAAAATCCGGCGCATTCGGGAGCGGGAGGTCACGGCGGATTGAGGACACACGGCGCATGCTCTCCTCTGTCGGCGCCTCTGCCTTTTTTGTCAGAGAACTTTGATTTTCAGCATGCCCTTTTTCCACTTCCGCCCGAATTTTCGCCAACAGCGTATCTCGGCCTGTCTTGTCTGAAAGCTGATTGGCCAACGAAAGACCATCCATCGCGTCTTTCGCATAAAGCACAGGGCCTGCATATTCGGCGGCGATTTTTAAATTGGTGAACCGTCGGGTCAAAGCGGCGCCTCCGACCAAAATGGGAAGTTCAATGCCGGATATTTTTAAGTCCTTGGCCGTAATCACCATTTGATGGGCTGACTTCACCAGAAGCCCGGAAAGCCCAATCATGTCGGGCTGGTTCACACGGACCGCTTCCACTAGGGTTTCAGGAGGCACTTTTATACCCAGGTTCACGACCTCAAACCCGTTGTTGGACAAAATTATTTCAACGAGGTTTTTTCCGATATCATGCACATCCCCTTTCACCGTTGCCAGAATCACCTTGCCCCGGCTCGCCGTTTCTGACTTCTCCATGAACGGTTCAAGATGCCCCACTGCCGCCTTCATGGCCTCGGCGGATTGCAAGACTTCGGCAACAATCAACTCGTTTTGATTAAACAGGCGGCCCACTTCACTCATTCCAGCCATCAACGGCCCGTTAATAATTTCAAGCGGCGGACTCTCTTTCATTTTCAAATCCAGATCTTCGACCAGCCCGTCTTTTGAGCCTTCCACAATATACTGGGCAAGTCGCTCATTTAATGGAAGTCTCGGTTTATCTTTGGCCGGTACGGCTTTTTTGGTTTTAAAATGTGCGGCAAAAGCGGCCACGGGATCCTCACCCCGCCAAAACAACAGGTTTTCGGATAACTCGCGCTCCAGCTTGGGGATCGATGGATAACGCTCCAGCTTCTCGGAATTGACAATCGCGTAATCCAAACCCGCTTTGACGCAATGATAAAGAAACACGGCGTTGAGAACTTCCCGACCCGCAGGCGGCAAGCCAAAAGACACGTTGCTGATACCGAGAACGGTTTTAACCTCCGGGAATGCCTCTTTAATTAAGGTAATGCCTTCGATGGTTTCTTTCGCCGACCCAATGTAGTTTTCATCTCCGGTACCCACGGGGAATACCAGCGGATCAAAAATAATATCCTGAGAGGCAATACTGTATTTTTCAGTCAGCAAGGCATAGGACCGTTTTGCAATTTCCAGTTTTCTTTCCCGTGTCACCCCCATGCCCTGGTCCGGGTCTTCATCGATACAGCCAACCACCACCGCGCCGCCGTAGGATTTAAGCAGAGGAACGATTTGCTCGAAACGGCTTTCTCCTTCTTCAAGGTTAATGGAGTTGACGATACTTTTACCCTGACAGTGCTTGAGCGCAATTTCAGTTACTTCAGGGTCAGTTGAATCAATCATGATGGGGGCTTTGACTTTTTTATTCAGCTCCTGAATAAACGCATCGAAATCAGCCACTTCGTCGCGGTCCGGATTGGCCATGCAAACGTCAATGACCTGTGCTCCGGTTTTTACCTGTGCGCGTCCGATTTCCGCACCTTCTTCAATCTTCCCATCGACAATCAGTTGTTTGAATTTTCGGCTTCCAATCACATTGGTGCGCTCGCCCACAATGATCGGCCGGTTTTCATCCTCGATTTGTAGAAAATCGATCCCGGAAACGGTCGTTTTCAAAACAGGGTTCGGAATGCGCGGCGGCTTGTCTTTGACCATTTTGGCGATTTCTGAAATGTGCGCCGGCGTCGTGCCGCAACAGCCGCCAATAATGTTGACCCATCCTTCATCCACAAAACGGGCCAGTTGCTCGCTAAGCGACGCGGGGGTTTCTTCGTATTGGCCTTCCTCGTTGGGCAGCCCCGCATTGGGGTAAACACTGACCAAACAGGCGGCCATGCTGGAAAGGGAACGGATGTGGTCTGTCATAAATTCCGGGCCGGTGGCGCAGTTTAATCCGATGGACAAGATCGGAAAATGTGAAAGTGCGGTGTAAAGGGCTTCCACGCCCTGACCCGCCAGCATCGTGCCAGTCGGTTCAATGGTGGCGGAAATCATCACCGGAACGGACACGCCCAGCGTTTTTTGTGTTTTCAGGATGCCGATCATACCTGCCTTGATATTCAGTGTGTCCTGTGCGGTTTCCAGTAACAGGATGTCGGCGCCGCCTGTGATCAGGCCGTCGGCCTGTGCGGCGAAATAATCCACAAGCTGATCAAATGTGACCCCGCCGGTTACCGTAATGGCTTTGGTCGTCGGGCCCATCGATCCGGCGACAAAACGCGGGTGGTCTTTGGTCGAAAATTTTACTGCGGCCGCCTTGGCAATTTGCGCACCCTTTTGGTTGATCTCGATGACTTTGGATTCAAGCCCGTATTCCGCCAAAACCAGTCCCGTGCCGCCAAAGGTATTGGTCTCAACAATATCCGCGCCTGCTACAAAATAGGTTTCGTGAATCGATTGAATCACATCCGGGCGCGTAATGTTGAGGTGTTCGTTGCACCCTTCCAGGTCCGGACCGCCAAAATCCGCGTCGCTGAGGTTTCTGTCCTGTATCATCGTTCCCATTGCGCCGTCCATGACCAAAATCCGTTTGCGCAATATGTTTTGAATCTCATTCATTTCGCTTCAACTGCCTCCGGGTTCAACCGGCCTTATTGTATCAGAGGATGTCTCTCTCTGCACCTTCCCTTTTTGCTCATCATCATTTTCCTTGCTTGACATTCAGGAAAGGGGTCGATAGAATCCTGCCACATTCCCCAGTAGCTCAGTGGCAGAGCAGACGGCTGTTAACCGTCTTGTCGCTGGTTCGAATCCGGCCTGGGGAGCCAGTTTTTATGAGGCCGTTTTCCAGATTTGAAAACGGCCTTTTTCGTCAGACTTTTAAAGACCCTGGTTTGACATTTTTTTAGGATTCAAGCTACAATCGCCGACTTAACAAGGGATAAGAGGTGATGAAGAACGGTTTTTATTTACGTTATTTGGCGGTTCTTTTTATTTTCAGCGTGGTGTTTTCCGGCTGTGCGACTTTTGGGAGCAAGGTTCAACTGGGAGCGACACAGGAAGAAGTTGAAAAATTGTTAGGAAAACCCAAAGAAGCGCACAAACGCTGGCTCGCCTATGATAAAACGCGGGAAGTCTGGGTATATCATGACAACAGCCCCAACATTAAAAACCACCTCTACCCGGAAACCCATTTTATTGTATTTAGCCAGGGGAAAGTCGTGGCCAAAAACCCCGGTAATCCCTATGCGCCCCTTAAATAAAGCGTTTTTTACACGAGAGACCTGAACCCCATATAAAAATGATTGGCGGCGTACCCAAGTGGCTAAGGGAGCAGTCTGCAAAACTGTCATTCAGCGGTTCAAATCCGCTCGCCGCCTCCATTTTTTCTTCCTGAGCTTTTCTTTCTTTGCCCTGGCCGTCACGCATAGGTCTACAGCCAGGGCATTTCCTAAATGTACGATTAAAAATAAAACCGCAGGATCGCTTTTGTCCGAATATCACTTGTGGTTTGTTTAATCACTCTTTCTGAAAAAGGGGTCGTCACAAAGCCTCCGGTATTGACTGTTTTTTCCTTGCCGTCCAGTCGTGAATATTGATACGCAATATCCGAACCCAAAGACACACCCGGCACGAAAAAGTATTCAAAACCCAGTGTGGGTGCAACAAAATAGCCGTCTAACTTTGTCGTTTGAGAAACGCCCGAAGTTGAACTGAAACTCACGAACTTGGTCTCTTCTTGAACGTAGCCTGCCCTTGCCCCGTAATAAAAAACTGTTTCCGAAGTTAGATTTCTTTTATGAAAAATTCCGAGCCCCAGTTCATAGCGCATGAAATCACCTTCAAAACCGCCCGGTTGCCCGTATCGGCTGTTGTCATTTTCAAACCAAGATATTGTGGGTTCGAGGGTCACTGCCTTCAAGACAATGGGCGCATACACCTGAAAGGATGCATCGTCTATACCGATGCCCAAACCCGTTTTGAGTTCGGAAGCCGCGGTGTGATTTGAAATTGAAACCCCCATAAACACAGCAAACAGAAACACCATTTTCTTTTTCATCATAACTCCTTATCGCAGGAAGACCTTCGACCGACACGAAGTAAAAATGGCCTGCCGGGGGTCTATATCTATTTGAGAAAGTGGGAATGAAAGGAAAGAAATCATGCCTCTCCAATGAATGTTTTGGAGAAAACACGCGGGTTAAATATCACATGGCACAGAAAAATTCAACTTAATCAGGAAAATTTTTAATGTGGTATTCAAGGGGAAAAATTCTACTTGGGGGGCAGGGTTCGGTTAAACCCTTCACAAAGCGACACCCAAATGTGAAGATCCGCATCGGATTCAAAACCTTCGGGAGCGACATAAATAAAACCCTTCAAGGGCCGACCGGTGAAATCCATTTCACGCGCACATGGACGGCTCAGGGCTTCTTCATATTGATCAGGCCCCACACGGGCCATGAGGGTGTCATTCACAATGCCGCAGCACATATGCCCGCGCAGCATAAAGGCAAGTCCGCCAAACATTTTTTTCTCCACAACGCCCTGCCGGTCCATGAAGATTTCTCGAAGCCGCTCAGCCAGGCCTTCATCGTAAGGCATTTCCAGAATGCACCTTTCTCCTTGGAGTAATTTTGAGAAGAATACAGTAACGTTTAGCGGTTTTTTTTTAAAGTATTTTATGAAAAAGTTGATGCGTTATTCATCGTCTATTTAGGGAGCGCCGCTAAAAAGGGCCCTCCAAATCTATGCCTTATAGACAGAGGACCCCCTTAAATAAGCATACGCGTTCAGGCGGGAGCGGTTCTTTACAAATTGTTAATTGTATTTCTAAGCTTCAAGGCCAAGGCCGCCTTGTTGGATTCTTTCGCAATGTTGCCCTGAATCATTTCACGCAGATAGGAATTGGTGCCGACTTTGTTTATTACATTGGAAAAAAAATGATCATTCTCTCCAACTGATGTAATCTCCTTGAGAGACTGAATTAATTCGGGCTCAAGATTGACCGAATAATCTCCCACGCGCAGATACGCGGGATAGATTGGATCATGCCGTTTTTCAAAGGTGATGTTCATAAATCCTGTTCTCCTCTGGATTGAAAATCAGACTGAAAAGACCTTGTTCATACGTTAGTATAGCAAGGAATTATTGGGGGGCAAGCCATTGGCAAGCGTCCATTTGTCCGAGGTTGCTGGATTTAAACTTCACTGAGGAAAACAGGCGTTTTGTGGGATTTGAGGCCTTAAATTTGTAGAATATATATATTATTTAAAAAATATATATTCAAAACTTACCATGCGGCTAATTTCAGCCGCTGAGGCGCGGTGTTGATGGCCCCGTTCTTTTTCCGGGTTTTAATCGGATTCCCGGATTGATCCAACAGGTGAAAAAGGAGCTGCTGATTTTTAACATCAATATCGATCCGGGAGAAATTATCGGCCTGCGTAAACCCCCAGGCAGCGTAATCCATTGTGCCGTTTCCTTCCGTCAAATTAAAAGTGTCGCCATTTTTCGGATCCGTCGAATTATGCACATAATCTGCCGGATTGCCATCTGCAAAAGGGAAGGGCCAATAAAATGCCGATGACGTCAGACAATAGGCAGTAAGATCATTGGCCGGGCCATTGTTAAATGTCATTTTGGCCACATTGGAACAATGGACATCACCACTTAAAAAGACAACATTTTCAATGTTATTTTGAACGATGCAATCCAGTATGGCACGCCGGGTGTTGGGAAAGCCCGGCCATGAGTCACTGTCTTCTTTGTTTTTGTAACACTCCCGCGTCGACTTGACCGTATTGGGCACAAAAACCGAAGAAGAAACAATAAATTTAGGCGCATTGCCTCTCAGATTTTGCTGAACTTGAAGCCAATGGAGTACACGTTCGAGCTGACCCGGCTCGGTGGGGTGCTGGGCGGGCCGCCCCAAAAGATGATTATCATCCAGGCCTTCCTGTGCATCCTGAAAACGCTGTGTCCGCGTATCCAGCACGAAAAAGGGGTAACCTTCACAAAGAAAGTCATAATACAATATCGAAGTTTGAGGATGATACAGCGCATCCTCGACCGCGGAAAGCTTCTTTTTGGGCGGCGGCACGCAGTTATTCCAGGATCGGGGGCCATGACTCCACTGGTAACTCATATAGGCCCCGATCGCCAGATTGAATAAAACCCGCTTCTCTCGTTTTTTATTGATCCGGTCCTGTGTCCAGTTATCCTCGATTTCGTGATCATCCAAAGTCATGTAGGTGGGGATTTTTCGTAAAAATTCCCGCATGTTTCTTGATCCGAAAGCCGTGGTATAGCGTTCCTGAAATTCTTCGTAGGTATCCGCAAGACAAATCGGTAAACGGTTAAACATATCCGCATAAATTTGATCTCCCACCATCAGCGAAAATCGAACGTCTTTTAGGTGGTCCCGAAGCATCGGGGCGAAAATCCGATCCGCCGCTTTGCGTTTCCAAAGCAAACCGGGATAGCGGCACGATCCCAGTAAAAAGCTGATCCCTGTTTTGGGTTTGCCATCCGCGGGCGGTGCCGGAAAGGTTTTAAATTCCGCTTCCACGTAGGCATCGGGCATCCGGTTTAATACATCCGCCCAATTTTTCGGGTCAGGCAAACGAGAAACAAGGGTTTTATCAGGAACATCGTAATCGTTATGAAAGGCATCATCCACGGTTAAAGTTGATAGGCGCACTTTGTACGAGCTCCCCGGATTTAGCCGATAAGGGGCGATTGCGTTCTCACTTTTCAGTGACTTGAAAATGCCGGTTTCCAAACCCAGATTGAACGTACCTGTTCGATTGTGTCCCCGGTGAAGACGAAAATAGGAGAGTGAATCCGTATCAATCGTATTATCCTCTTTTTTAACGACACCGATAATCCCCAGTGTTCTCCGGCCTTCACTTTGTTTTTCATCAACACTATCCGGGTTGGATGCGGCAATCCACAAGCGACATGACTCATGAGTGGTATGGCCGACAATCGGCCCAAGGACGGGTTTTCTCAAAGTACTCATTTACAACTCCTTCACATCAAATGATTCTAACCTGGCGCGTGACATAATTTTTCCCTGGCTTCATAGTAAAGACCAACGTCATTCAGGACAGCAAGACTTATGAAACTTGTTTTTCTCATCAAAAGCGGTGAACATCTGATTTTGTACCAGTTGGCTTCAAGTAAGAACTCCATCGTTAAATAAAACAATGACTTTTTTTCAAAAAACCTGTAAGGGATATCTGAGCAAAAATTTGACTGAACCACGTATACAGAATCCCTCTTAAAATTGCAAGAAAACTCCTGTGTTTCCGTTCAAGCGGTTTTCAATGACAGCCCTTTTCCATAAAATAAACGAACCCGATACCGCATAAAAAAAATAAGAACTTCCTTTATTTTTTATTGACAACGTTGCACAATTGGTTATGATTATGGTTGCTGTGGTTTTGTTAAACCACGTGGGGGAGCACTACTGGTTTCAACTCTGATATAGATAGGAATTTCATCGTGTATTTTCGTTCATTGATTTCAATACTCAGGTTCTTTATTTTATTTGTTAGCCTCTTATTGCCAATAAGCGCAGCCGCCTCACTTTCCGTCTGGGGCTTTGAAGATCCTGTTGCAGAAAAAAACACTCAAAACGCTGAAAACCCGCCCCTTGCCTCAACCCCTTCTGAAATGCAGCAAGAGTCTAACGAAATTGGGCCGTCATGGACCGACCTCTCGAAAGAGACAAACCAAGATGAAACATTGCTTGAAGATTTAGAAGAGCATATCGAAAACGAGCCACACAGCATCACGACATTGCCTCAATTCAATACGCCAGGCCTCACAAATGTTGACCCCAAAGAAGAAATACCAGCTGATCCGACCCCCACTGAGATTGAAGAAGCCACCCTTTCGGACGAGGCCCCTGAAATTTCTGATGAGGCCCTTTCCGACCTTATTAAGGAAGGCGAAGAAACACCCGCACAAAATGCTTCCTCTGAACCAGCAGCGCTTGAAATTACCTACGACATGCCAGTGGCGCCGGATAACGAACATGTCAAAAAATATATTTCCCTTTTTCAAAATCGCTTGCGCCCCAATTTTGAAAAGTGGCTCTCCCGCTCCGGCCGCTACACGGATATGATTCGAACCACGCTTCGTGAAAACAATTTGCCCGAAGACCTGGTTTATCTCGCCCTGATAGAAAGCGGGTTTAGTCCACACGCCTTGTCAAAATCAAAAGCCAGTGGCGTTTGGCAATTTATGAAAGGGACAGGAAAACGGTACGGCCTTCGAGTCGACCGATGGATTGATGAACGTCGTGACCCGGTCAAAGCAACACATGCTGCTGCAAAATATCTGACCGAGCTCTACAATATGTTTGAATCATGGCCCCTCGCTCTTGCTGGATATAATGCCGGGGAAAGTCGTGTGTACCGAACCATCGTACGTGTGAGAACCCGTGATTTTTGGACTTTGAGAGAGTCAAGGCATTTAAGGCCCGAAACACGAAATTACGTTCCCAAATTTATGGCCGCAATGATTTTGGCGAAAAACCCCGAACAATACGGCTTTTCCGTGGAATATGATGCCCCCTGGGCATACGATGAAGTTGAAATACAAGACTCAACCTATCTCAGCTCCATAGCAAAACACGCCGGAATCTCGGTCAGGGAGCTAAAAAGTTATAATCCGGAGCTGAAGCAAAACATTACGCCTCCTCGTGCACCCGGATATAAAATCAAGCTTCCTCCCGGAAAAAAGGGAACTTTTTTAGCCAATTACTCCCCTGAAAAAGAAGAGAAAATTTTCATCGGCCGGAGTTTCAAGCATCGGGTGCGCAGAGGGGAAAACATCTCTTCCATCGCCGCAAAATACGGGGTCAGTACAAAATCGATTTTAGAAACCAACAATTTGCACAGCAGAAGCATTATTCGAATCGGACAAAAGATTCTGATTCACGAGAGCCCCAGCCTCGCCGGAAATAAACATCGAATCAGGCGCGGGGAATCCATTAGTACCATCGCCGCAAAATACCGAGTGTCCATTCGAAAGCTGCTTGAAGCCAATAACCTGCATCGCAGAAGCGTAATCAGAGCGGGTGACACACTCATTATTCCAGGATCATTTAAGATAAAACCCACAGCAAATGCAAAAAACCGCACCCCCAAAAGACATAAAATCAGGTCCGGGGAATCGATTAGTACCATCGCCCAAAAATATGCAGTGCGTATGAACGACCTGCTCAAAGCCAACCGACTCACACAGAAAAGTGTCATTCAGGTGGGGCATTCCCTTATTATCCCTTAATTTATTCCAGCCCCTTCCCCGAAATTGAAGTTTCAAGGCCTTCCATATCGATGACTTGATTTTTTATGACTTGCATCAAAAGCCGCCGCATGGTGAATGCGTGATGACAGTAATCAAGACACCCCGGTTTTTCAGGGCTTCATCTAATAATTGTGCAGACTTGAATGTATTTTATAAAAAAGAAAACAGGAGGGCTGAACCCTTAATCTGAAATTTCTTCAGGAAGCGGTTCCGTTTTTTCTTCGGAGACGTCTGCATCTGTATTTTCAGACGTTTCCTCTTTAGCCTCGTCGGTTTCAGTGGTCGATTCTGATGGGCTAAGCAATACAAAGCGCGCTTTTGCCTCAATTCCCCAAGGGCTTTCAATATATTGCGTTGAAAGGGCCTCAAAGAGGGCTTTGGCTTCATCATGTTTCCCTTGGGATTCGAGTGCGCGCGCCAACTCAAACCCGGCCTGATCTTGTATCTCTACATCGGGAGATTCGTATATTTCTCTGAATAAATTGATCGCTCCCGAAACATCCCCTTTTTTTTGATAAAGGTAGGCTAACTTCATCTTGGAAAGAACACTCAAACTCCGTTCATTCGGGTATTTCTCAATAAAAGCCAGGAACCGGGTTTCCGCCTTGTCATTTTGCCCCAGCTTTTCATAGGCGTTCCCGCTTTCATATAAAGCCACAACGGCTGCATTGCTGTCCGCATGTTCTGTCAATATCTTTTCATATAGCCCCGCTGCCTTTTCCAATCGCTCTGTTTCACTTAAAATGATTTCAATCGGAGCATCCTCCTCCTCTTCCGAAATCGGTTTGGGCAAAGGCGGAGGTTCATTGAGTAATTTTGAGGCTTCCGACTCAATCGCCCACGCGGCTTCTTCCGCCTGCTGATTAAAATACTGTACGGTAAACGTCATCACACCCAGCAGGATCACCAGAGCGATGCCGCCCCATACCCATTGTGGATGATTAGAGATCCAGACAAAGAGCCTTTCACTCTTTGTCACAATTTGAACGGGAGCTGCGGCTTCTTTATTTTTTTGAGGACGAATCTTGTACGGCATGCACCTTATACCTATTCTTTTCGTTATTGTATCACATCAGAACGACTGATCTAAAAAAACGCCGTATCCTATTGGATCATCGAATCAAAGTCAAGAAACGGGCGCACGGAAACAACTGAATCCCTTACTGAAACCGGATTCTTGAATATGATAAGATAAGAACTCTTTTTAACAGAGCATCGTTCATGACCCCGATAAAAAAAACGGTAGCTGAATCCAGCTCTGAAATGACGCAGCTTGTGCTGCCCAACGATACCAATATTCTCAAACATTTGCTGGGTGGAACCCTGATGCACTGGATTGATCTCATCGGGGCCATTGTCGCCAACCGGCATTGCCGGCAACCCATTGTCACCGCCTCAATGGAGCGAATCGATTTTTTAAGACCCATCCCGCTGGGGCATTTGGTTATTTTAAAAGGGCAGATTCAATATGCCGGCACCACTTCAATGGAAGTCGGGGTCGAGGTTTTTTCCGAAAATACGTTAACGGGAGAACGTTCGCACGCGAGTACAGCGGTCCTGACTTATGTGGCTGTTGATTTCGAGGGGCGGCCCATACCAGTGCCTGAACTCATTTTATCCACAGATGAAGAAAAAGTCCGTTTCGCAGAGGCGGCCAAAAGAAAAACATCCCGAATTACTTCAATGAAACCGCATTAAATCCACCACATCAATAATAGGGAAGGTCTTTATTATGAATCGTCAAGACAGTCAGCCAAATCAGTTTTTTCTGGAAAAATATGGACTTTCAAACAACACACTCGAATCCACACTGGGCCGGGCGCTTGGAAAAAAGATCGACTACGCCGATCTTTTTTTTGAATACCAAACCAGTGAATTTTTAAGCCTGGAAGAAGGGATTGTCAAAAAACTGTCGAAAGACATCTCACAGGGCGTGGGCGTACGCGCCGTTGCCGAAGAAAAGACAGGATACGCCTACTCCGACGAAATTAACGTAGACCACCTGCTTTCGGCTGCACAAACCGCCCGCTATATTGCGGCTGAAGGCGGGGAGCGTCCTCCCGCGCCGATACATACGCCCTCTCCCCCCGCCTCGAACCTTTATCCCGTGGAAACGGCGCCGATCGACGTTCCCACCTCTGAAAAAATTAATCTTCTCCGTGAAATCGACCAGATCGCACGAGCCTACGACCCCCGCATCAAAAAAGTCATGGCCTCTTTCAGCAGTGAGCAGCGGATCACACTGATCGTCACGTCCGATGGACTGGCTGTCGGCGATGTACAGCCCCTGATGCGTTTGAATGTGGCCTGCATCGCGGAAGAAGGCAGCAACCGACAGTCCGGCTCTTTTGGCGGCGGCGGCCGAAGCGAACTCGAATTTTTCTTTGAATCGCCGGATTTTGAATCGGGGGACAACAAAAAACGTTACGCACAATACGCGCACGAAGCCGCGCGACAGGCGATTTTAAATCTCTCCGCCGTAGATGCGCCCGCAGGCGCGACGGAAGTTGTCCTCGGGCCCGGCTGGCCCGGCATTTTGCTGCACGAGGCCATCGGTCATGGCCTGGAGGCCGATTTTAACCGCAAAAAAACATCGGCCTTTACGGATAAACTGGGGCAGCGCGTCGCTTCCGATTTGTGCACCATTGTGGACGATGGCACCATTCCCAACCGACGCGGTTCTTTAAATTGCGACGATGAAGGCACGCCCACAGGCCGTACCGTGCTCATCGAAAACGGGATTTTAAAAAATTATTTGCAGGACAAATTGAACGCCAAACTCATGGGCATGCCGCTCACCGGCAACGGTCGGCGCGAAAGTTACGCGCACAGCCCCATGCCGCGCATGACGAATACTTTCATGCTGGCAGGCGATTCGACCCGCGATGAAATCCTCCGTTCAGTGAAAAAAGGGATTTACGCCGTGTCCTTCGGCGGCGGACAGGTGGATATCACTTCGGGCAAGTTCGTCTTTTCGGCCAGCGAAGCCTATCTCGTTGAAAACGGACAAATCGGCGCGCCGGTCAAGGGCGCGACCCTCATCGGCAACGGCCCGGACGTGCTCACGAAGGTCACGATGGTGGGCAATGATCTGTCACTCGATTCCGGTATCGGCACCTGCGGGAAAGACGGGCAAAGTGTTCCTGTCGGCGTGGGCCTGCCCACCATTAAAATCTCGGAAATGACCGTGGGCGGGACGAGTGGGTGATGGGCGATATAGTCTAAATCCAAGGAAATTATAGTGGACAAAAAACATTTTGAACTATTATTACGTAATACCCCTTTCTCTAGAGCGCTTGTTGTCGAGTTATGGGATGGACTAAGCACTTTTGAGCACATCAACATCCTTATTCAGTTGAACTCTATTACAAAAGAATTATTTAAAAAGGCATTTAATGATGTGAATTCCGTTGTTCGGATGCTTGCTGTAAAAAGTTTTTACATAGATCAAAGTGAAGAACCTGAACTGTATGAAAAGATAAAGTCTGACATATCTCCATTTGTTCAAGCTGCTATTAAAGAAAAAAGTCTAGAATCGGATTTTAACAGATTGGGCTTTGAAGAAGAAATAGAACAGTTGAGTCAACTTGAAAAACTTGGCGCAGTTGCTCTTTCTGATTCAATTATCGATGAGGAGTTTGCAGACTTCATTGTTAAAGGGATAGAGAATCAAATAATATCGGAAGATGAGGCTTCAGAGCTGGTATTTGAGTTTGTTGGAAATCCTAATTGTAAATATGGACTAGAAATAAAGACTCGTGATGGTCTCTTGGCCTATTCAATACAAAAAGGTTTTGAAAAAATGTGGAATTTAACAACATGCACATCACACAAAGTTCATTACGCCATTGCATGGAGGTATCCCCTGACTACCGGAAATGGAGGCAAGATACCAAAAGAAATTTTGAACAAAATGGGCAATCAAGTTCTTGAAACTCTGGTATATCGTAACTATCAACCACTTCTGGATTTAATAGAAAAGAATCCAAAAAATTTTGACGAAGAAATTCACAAAGCTATAGAAACCAATAGTGATTATTCTACATCTACAAGAATATGCGACCCTTTTAGAGGTAATGATATGGATCTACTCCGAGTAGAACTTCTTCGTGTAAAAGAAGAAATCAATGATCGTATCGATGCCTTGACTCAACAACTAAGGGATTCTGGTTCATAAAGTCGTCATTCATCAATATGGAAAAAACAAGCATGACTTAGAAAACCATAGGCATGAATAGATTAAAACCAAATAAACAGAAATTAGAAGGACAACCCTTTATAAGTTTAAGGACAAACACATGCAATTTCAAATCGAACAAGCCAAAAATTTACTGAAATCCGCAAAGGAAAAGGGGGCAACGGAAGGCGACGTGCTGGTGGTCGAAGGGGACTCCTTTTCGACACAGGTACGTTTGGATGATGTTGAAAATATCAGCAGTGCACGCGGGAAGAGCCTGGGGCTTCGGCTCTTTTTCGGGAAGCGTTCGGCCATCACCTCCACGTCGGATCTCTCACCGGCCTCACTTGAACGACTGGTCGCGGATACCTGCACATTGGCAAAAATCGCTGAAGAAGATGAATTTTCAGGTCTGCCCGCGGCGGAAGCCTGCGCCAACACTTTTCCCGAACTGGACCTGGTGGATCACGAAATCGGCAAATTGTCCATCGATGAAAAAATCGCAATGGCCCGCGACACGGAACGCGCCGCACTTCAGGAAGACCCCCGTCTGAATAATTCCGAAGGTGCGGACTTCAGCCATTCTTACAATGAAGTCCTGTATGCGGCGAGCAATGGATTTTCCGGGACAAACCGGGGCTCCGGGATATCGCTCTCCGTCTCGCCGATCGCCTCGGAAAACGGCCATATGCAGCGGGATTACTGGTACAGCTCCAAACGCAAATTAGGCCAGTTGGCCTCTCCGGAATCGATCGGAAAAAAAGCCGCGCATCGCACCCTTCGTCGGCTGGGCGCGCAAAAAATAAAAACACAACAGGCCCCGGTGATTTTTGAAGCAGATATTGCCTCATCACTCCTGGGCCATTTGGCCTCTGCGCTTTCCGGCTATGCGCTGTATAAAAAAGCTTCTTTTCTGACCGATCAACTGGACCAACGCATCGCTTCAGAAAACATCACGGTCTATGACGACCCCACACTGCCTTTTGGTTTCGGCTCACGGCCTTTTGACGGCGAGGGTTTGCCCTCCTATCAAAAAATGATTGTTGAAAACGGGATTCTCAAAAGCTATTTACTCGATACCTATTCCGGGAAAAAGCTGGGGCTGCCATCCACAGGCAACGCTGTCCGGGAGACCGGGGGCGGACCCAGCGTCGGGGTGTCCAATTTCCATTTGATGCCGGGTACGGTGTCTCCAGAGGAAATCATCGCCTCCGTGCATTCCGGGCTGCTGGTGACTGAATTAATCGGGTTTGGTGTCAATCTGATCACGGGTGACTATTCGCGCGGCGCAGCAGGTATCTGGATTGAAAATGGTGAATTGGCTTATCCGGTCGAGGAGTTGACCATTGCCGGCAACCTCAAGGAGATGTTTCAACAGATCGAACTCCTAGGCAATGATGCCGATCTCAGCGATAAAATTGCCGCGCCCACCCTCAAAATTTCAAGCATGATGATTGCGGGAAATTAACACCCCCGCAATCATCATGCTTTTTCAAGTCCTGATCATTGAACCCGCCACTTGAGATAAAAATTTCTCTATAAGTTCACATCATTAAAAAATTAGGTTAAACTTTCTATTGCGTTTTGGATCTTAAGTGGGCTAAATTGGAGGCGATTTTTTTAAATGCCATATCAGGAAGGGGTAAACCCTTGTTCAACTCAATACACATCAAAAAGCGGCCTTTATGACACCTGAAAAACCCAAGTTTTGGAAAAGTCCACCTTTCCTTTTATCAACGCTCCTGGTGATCATTTCCTATGCGGCATTTTGGCTGCTTTCTCCACCCAGTCAGGCCTCTCAAAATACTCCCGGCATGGTGTCTTCCTCATCCGCGCAGGAGACAGAAAATCAACCTCATTCCGTTGAAACCTTACCCGAAAATGCCGGGAAAAGTGATCAAAAGGTCGAGGATCATTTTTCCAGCACATCCGATCTGACGGTCCCGGCAACACCTGTCGCCCTCGCCCCGCCAGCTATTGTGAAGACCCATCAGCTCAAAAGGGGAGATTCTCTGGCTTTGGTGCTTTCACGGCTGGGCGTTTCGGATCAGGAGATTTATGAAATAACAACGGCCTCAAAAACGGTCTACAACTTGAAAAAAATCCATCCGGGTCAAATGATTGAGATCACATTTGATGAAACGGAAGAGCAAGTGACCCGGTTTTCATATGAAATCGACCCCTTTAATGATTTGGAAGTTGAACACAACGAAGGACAGTTTAAGGCATCCAAAAAAACCATGCCCCTTGAGAAGGGGATCGAACGACGGGCCGGAACAATCACAGACACACTTTACGAATCTGCACACCGGCTGGGCGTGCCGCCAGAAGTGATCCTGGATCTCTCTGATATTTTTGCCTGGGACGTGGATTTTGCCCTGGACATTCGCAAAGGGGATCATTTTAATCTTGTCTATGAAGTGTACAAAAATGCCGGAAACACCGTCCGCACCGGCCGGGTGCTTGCGGCGGAAATGCATAATCGAGGCAAAACCCTCCAGGCTTTTTATTTTAAACCGGAAGGCGGGCGGGCGGATTATTATGATGAAAACGGGCGCTCACTCAGAAAAGCCTTTTTAAAATCCCCTTTACGCTATCGTTACATCAGTTCGGGTTATGCGACGCGACGACTGCATCCGGTCTTGAAAGTAAACCGGCCGCACCTGGGCATTGATTTCGCTGCAAAACGCGGAACACCCGTTCGGGCCGCCGGAGACGGCGTTGTTAGTTTTGCCGGCTGGCATGGCGGATATGGAAAAACCGTCATTATCCGTCATAAAAATGGTTATAAAACGCTTTACGGTCATCTTTCCTCTTTTTTTAAAGGCATCAAAAAAGGGAAAAAGGTAAAGCAGGAAGATTTTATCGGACGCGTCGGTTCCACCGGATTAAGTACCGGACCCCATTTGCACTACACCCTGTACAAAAAGGGGAAAGCCATCAACCCGAGAAAAGCCGATGTTTTACGGGGTGCGCCTCTGGCGGAAAAATGGCGTACGCTCTTTTCAGACCAGGTTGCTCTAATGAATCAATATCTTTTCCCCACCCCCGATTTACTCGCAAACACCGATTCTTTATAATTCTTAATCAGAGAAAGCAATGGCTCAAAGCCTTATGCAAAAATTTTATGTCACCACCCCCATATATTATGTGAACGACGTACCCCATATCGGACATGCCTACACCACCATTGCAGCGGATGTGCTCGCCCGATATCATCGTTTGTTGAACGAGAACGTCTTCTTTCTAACCGGTACGGATGAGCACGGACAAAAGGTCGAGCAGGCCGCGAAAAAGAAAGGGGTCTTGCCTAAAGCACACGCGGATGAACACGTTGTTGGATTTCAATCCCTCTGGAAAAAGCTCAACATCTCCAACGACGATTTTATCCGAACCACAGAAGACCGCCATAAAAGAGTGGTCTCTCAGGTTCTGACCCAACTTTGGGAAAAAAAAGAAATCTATGCCGATACCTATACGGGTTGGTACTGTTTGCCCGATGAACGCTTTTGGACGGAAAAGGAAATTATTGACGGAAAATGTCCCGATTGCCGCCGTCCTGTCGAGCCGCTTTCCGAACGGAATTACTTTTTTAAAATGGGACAATACCGTGACCGCCTCAGGCAGCATATTTTAGAGCATAAACACTTCATACAACCTGAAAGCCGCCGGAATGAAGTGTTGGGGTTTTTAGAGAATGACCTCAACGACTTGTGTATTTCACGACCGAAACACCGTCTGGAATGGGGCATTCCGCTGCCATTTGACCCGGATTATGTGACTTATGTGTGGTTAGATGCCCTTGTGAACTATATTTCCGCGGCAGGCTACCTGAGCACTCCGGATCAATTTGAAAACTGGTGGCCCGCTGATGTGCACCTTGTGGGGAAAGACATCCTCACCACACATGCCGTGTACTGGATGACCACCCTGATGGCCCTGGATTTACCACTCCCGAAAAAACTTTTTGCCCACGGCTGGTGGACAATAGAAGGTGAAAAAATGTCTAAAAGCCTGGGAAATGTCGTCAACCCTTCCGAAATGGCAGACACATTTGGCGTGGATGCCTTCCGTTTTTTTCTGCTTCGACAAGTCCCTTTTGGAAACGACGGCGACTTTTCACAAACAGCCCTGATGAACCGTATTAACAGCGACCTGGCCAATGACGTGGGTAACTTGCTTTCAAGAACACTCACCATGCTGGAGCGATACTCAGACGGGTTAACCCCTGTTCGTATTAAAGGTTCTGCACCGGAAGACATTGCGCTTGAGGAAGCCGCCGACACCTTATTCGAAAAAATAGACAAGAACCTCTCTGATCTTGCATTTGATAAGGCCCTGACTGAAATTTGGCAGGTCATCCGCATTGCCAATCAATACATTGAAAAAGGCGCCCCCTGGCAACTCGCTAAAAATCCGGAAACAAAAGAACGGCTCCACGTTGTTCTATATTATACGACGGAAGCCATTCACATCGTCTCCTGTCTTATCGCACCCTTTATGCCTGATGCAGCACAGGAAATGAAACGGCAGTTGGGGTTTTCAAAAAAAACAGAAACACGGCCTCTCAATATGGCTGCACGCTGGGGAAATCTCCCACCCGGTCTTCCGGTTTCAAAAGGAAAGCCACTTTTTCCCCGTATCCAACCGGAGAAAAAAAAGTCGCCGCCCCAAAAAGTCACACCCAAAAAAAATGATGTGCCTGCATCCTTCAAGCCCTCAATTTCAATTGAGGACTTTGCCAAACTCGACCTTCGTGTCGGCATCATCCGATCGGCAGAGAAAATTAAAAAAGCCAATAAACTGCTGTTACTTCACGTGGATATCGGCACGGAAAACAGACAGGTGGTCGCCGGGATCGCGACCCGCTACACCCCGGAGGAGATCATCGGGAAGGAAGTGGTCCTCATCGCCAATCTGAAACCCGCCACCATTATGGGCATTGAATCTCAGGGCATGCTGCTCGCAGCAGGCGGAAAAGCCGTCCTCGGGCTCGCCACATTTACAGAAGAGATCCCGCCAGGCGCGACGGTTCGTTAACCCCATTTTCTATTAATAATCAAATCCGCACGTTATTGAAAACAAAATGTGATTTTACAAGCTTCAGGCCTTGACAGAAGTAAGGTTTTTGGTAACTTTAAGTTGTCTGGAAAAAGGCAAACCGGTCGAAAGGCCGGGACGCAAAGCCACAAGGCTTCGTCCACGAGTTGATTGCTTGTGGACATGCCGGTTGGGCCACCGAGGATGCCCGAATTACGGAAAAAACCCCGTCACCGAGTATCTTGTTACTGTGTGGCCCATTTCTTAAATGAAATGGGCTTTTTTATTGGGGAAACCATCATCTTATTTACAATCGGTTTGAACACCCATGAAATAGCCCTCTATTCACGGCAGGGGTCACAGCCTGCCTTAATACAGGGGGAAACCATCAATGAAGAAGTATCTTTATCTTTCTGCACTCTTTTTTGCGACCGCAGGGTTGGCGGCTTGCGGCGGAAGTAGTTCAAGTTCGACCACAACGACGTCAAAAACCGGTCTTTCTTTACCTACAGAAATTTCAGCCGTTCCCACAACCGCTTCAAATACGACGAAAGTTGGGCTTAAATCCAAATTATCCGCATTACGGGCCGCAACAGATGCGGACACGGATTATTCAAATGCATCGACCACCACATTTGTCAATGAACATACCTTGGAACAATTCGCCATTATTGAACAGGTTCTCGGCGCGCTGGGTCAAACACACTATGCCGATGCGAGTAATGTCGGCCAAGGCGCTTATAAAGCCATGGTGGCCTGGCAAGATGAGCAAAATGGCGTTGAAACCAAATCACTTCAACCCTGGATTGTCCAATCCGATATCATCGTCGAAAATGGCGCTGAAGTGACCCGCGCGCGGGCCTGGATTGAAGAAGTTGAAGAGGGACAAAAAGAAGTAATCAAAGCAGAATTTAAAATCTATGAAGCTGCTACCCAGGACAGCTCCGGGGCATACACCAGCTACGGGGTCTGGACATTAAATGTCAAATTCGGAGACGAAGGCACAGACTTTTTTGCGGCATCCGCAGAAGTGGGTTCCAATGGCGAATCCATCATTAAACTCCACGAACGCTTCCCGGAAGGGGAAGGTTTTGTTTTTGAAGTGAAAGCCATCTTAAACAAATCCGCTACCAGTGGGTTTGGGAAAGTCTCTTTTCCAGATTGGGACAGCTGTACAGAACATCCTTGTATGCCGACCGCTGTCGAGGCCAAATATGCCTACAATGCCAACCATTTAGCGGTTCAAAAGGCGGGGGAATCCGAACCAACGTTCAAAGACCGGGCGGATATCACAGAAATGACCCATCGTTATGGTTTATTTGACAGCACAACGGGAGATAATCTTTTTAAAACAAAATCATTCGGATTCCCGGTTTTCTTTACGGACGACAACGGATTCAGACAGTATGCCTATTACGGGGCCTGGCAAGGCCGTCATGAGCTTTGGGGCGGCGGCGAAAGCGGCGTGGCTTCCGGAACCGTCGTCACGCGGGATGACCATGGCGGCAGTGAAACGGCTGCCACCTATACCGTCTCTCCTTCCTTTCAGGGAACACTGACCAAAAGATCTCTGGTCGCCGGGGCATTGGGCGATATTCTGGATATTCCGGTGGAAACCTGGATCAACAAACATTATGATCTTTTCCACGATGGAACAAACTGGACCTATTGCACGGGATGGATTGATTTTGGCCAGAGTCCTCCTGCGTGTATGAATCATGATGGCTCTTCCGGGTCCTTTGTGAACTTTACCGATTTTAACAGTCTGGTTGTCGGCGAACAAGATCGCAAGTTTGTCGGTATCGGCCGGTGGGATCAATCACAAAATCAACAAAAAGACTATGTCTATCTCAGTGCCGACCCTGGCCTCACGGGTTACACCACAGCCGGTTTCTATGAAGCCCAGCACGGCATGGAAGGACTGTCTCCCATTAGTCCGGCAGAAAGACTGACTGAAACCAGCGGCACTCAGCTCTGGGTGGATATCGGCGGGTCTATTTATATTCAGTATACCGGCGAATTCAGCGGGCCAACCACAACGACGGGATGGGTTCAAAAAACCTTGGAAAACTTTGATCAGCGCACCTGGACGCCTGAATTTGCGACCAATGGTGACAGTGCCTTTACCCCGGCACCGGGTCAGGAATACTACATTAACAGCAATGGCGCCAATTTCGTGGTAAGGCGGAAAGACAACAGCGGGACCATTTCTGCTAATTCTTATGAAGTGATGGTAGAGCTGCAAAAAACAGCCAATCCAAACAACTTCTCTTCCATGCTCCCGACGGGAACGGATTATCTGCGCACCCCTTGGCGCCAGGAAGTCCGTTACACCTTTGTCACCACAACTGGAAGCAATTTCCTCACCTTGCAGTATCTTTCGGATGATTCGAATACGCAGGATGTGGATGAAAGTGTAACGCCGACAGTGGTCACCAGCGGTGAGTGGGGCCTTCAGGCCTATGACGATAACGGGACCCCCAGCGATTTTACAGATGACATGCCGCTTCAGTCAGACGGGACAGGCGTTACTGTAGATGAATGGGGGAATTCTTCCGATCCGGACATTCGCCCGGTCCAGTTCAACTGGGAATATTCAGAGAATGGCGGCTGGGGCAACCAGAAATTCCTGATCGACGGGGACGGCAATTACGTCTTGCTGAGCGATCCGGTCCAGTTACAAGCGGTCACTTTGACCAACAATGGCGGGGACTCCAAAACCTTATCCCTGCAATACGATGGCTGGATGCATGGCTTGCCGAACTTGTTTGAAGATCTTCGCAAAAATGATTTTGTCATGAACGCGACTATTTCTGACAAGATTATTAACATCCCGGCCGGCACCGAAGTCACGGATGCAGTGGACACCACCAAGAGCTACCTCATCAAGCCTCTTGAGGTAAGCCAGTTCCTGAATCCGGTGTCAGACCCCGGCGGGCTTGACATCACCGTCGCGGATTCAGTCGATCTGTCGAGTGTCCCGGATTTCGTGGAGCATGGCATGGGTGACATCCCCACCGTGACCGTCACGAAATATTCGGAAGGCATTCTGATCGAATAGTCTCCTTCCTCGCGGGGTTTTACCGCGTCGAAATAAAAAGGGGGTGCAGAAATGCATCCCCTTTTTATTTGCCTCATCCCCTTGACTTCAAAAGGAGGGCTGTCTATAGTTTTTAATTTTGCTTGGGTGAATATGTCAAAAATCAAGGCCCTCAAAGGGTTTAAGGACCTGATTCCAGGAGAATCAGAACACTGGGAAGTCGTGGCTGATATGGTTCGGGATACCTTTAAGGCCTTTGGTTTTTCACCCATCCGCACTCCGATTCTGGAAAGAACCACCCTCTTTACGCGCAGCATTGGCGAAACCACGGACATCGTTGAAAAAGAAATGTACACCTTTGATGACTGGGATAAAAAACCCGTCACACTCCGTCCGGAAGGGACCGCGTCCGTCGTCCGGGCATTTCTTGAACACCGGCACCTTATGCCTCTATTGCCCGTCAAGTTGTATTACCAGGGCCCGATGTTCCGCCACGAAAGGCCACAGGCCGGACGGCTTCGGCAATTTCATCAGGTGGGGGCTGAGATACTTGGCGACATCGATCCCAAACAGGATATAGAGCTTCTCTCACTCTTGACCCATTTTTTTGACCGCATCGGCCTTCAGGATCTCACTTTAGAAATAAACAGCCTGGGTTGTACCGTTTGTCGGCCCCCGTATCGTAAGGCATTGCAGCAATATTTTAAGACCTCACTTGAAAACCTTTGCAAAGACTGCAACCGGAGGTTTCACCATAATCCTTTGCGGATTCTGGATTGTAAAAAAGAAACCTGTAAAACCATCACCAAAAATGCGCCGTCCTCATCGGCCCACCTTTGCGAAGCATGCGAACTCCACTTTAAATCGGTTCGGCAAGGACTGGATGATCTAAAAATTCCCTATCAACATACGAAACATTTGGTTCGCGGGTTGGATTATTACACCAAAACGGCTTTTGAAATGACCACGCAAAACCTGGGCGCCCAAAATGCCGTGGCCGCAGGCGGCCGATACGACGGACTGGTGGAAGCCCTTGGCGGCCCAAGCACACCGGCGATCGGGTTTGCCCTGGGAATGGAACGCTTGATGCAATTGTTGCCAGAGCAGCCTCATCTTGCTTCGAACCTTAAGCTTTTTATCGCACCGTTGGGGGAAAATGCGTATCAAAAACTTTTCCCGATACTTTACGCCCTGCGCAAAAAAAATTGCCGCAGTGAAATTGGTCATCCAGGTGCGGCATTAAAAAAACAAATGAAAACTGCTGACCGCCTTCAGGCAGAATATGTTCTCATTGCAGGTGATCAGGAATTATCCGCCCAAAAACTGGTATTGCGTAATATGAGTACGAAAAAACAAACCGAAATCGGTTTTTCCAATCTTCTGGACACCCTCTTTTCAGAAATTTTTAAATAAAACCAACCACTTATATCGGTTCTGAGCACGAAACACCAGTGCTAAAAATTGACTTCTTTTTTATCTGACCCATCCTATAAACAGGCTCTGCTTTTTCCAAATCC
This sequence comes from Nitrospiria bacterium, assembly GCA_945787655.1. Classification (GTDB taxonomy): domain Bacteria; phylum Nitrospirota; class Nitrospiria; order SBBL01; family JAADHI01; genus JAADHI01. Next base: position 46,426 of record CALZIJ010000001.1, read on the forward strand.
AGCGACTCTTTTCTCTGAGATTCATTTATTTTTTTTCTTGAAAAGCCCTTGAACTCTCTTTTTTTAAGATTAATTATAGTATTAGCACTCTAACAGAACGAGTGCCAATTCAAACATAAAAACACCCTGTGATTTTAAGGGCACAACCAATATTAACAAAGGAGGTAGCCATGTTAAGTCCATTTACAAGCACTCTGGACACATTACTGGCCTTGCAAAATGCCGTGGATCAAACCATGCAATCCGGGCTATTCAGGGAAAACATCAGGAGTAGAGGTCTTTTCCCCCCGGTCAATATTTTTGAACAGGAAGGCAATCTGATGATCGTTGCAGAGCTTTCGGGCATGAATAAGGATGATTTAAAAATAGAAATACAAAACAAACAGCTCCGGATAAGAGGCAAAAGAGAAATCGGATATGATAAAGGCGCCAGCGTCCACCGCGCAGAACGACAACCCGGAACATTTGACCGGACCATTAAACTGCCTTACCAGGTTGAAACGGACAAAGTGACGGCCGATTACCAAAACGGTTTACTCGCCTTGCATATGCCGCGCGCAGAGGCAGACCGTCCTCGGCAAATTAGCATCAATTAAAAGGGTTCAGCCGTTTCAATCATAAACCATTCAATTGGAACTGGAGGAAAACATGAAAACCACACCACAAGAAGTAAAAGCCCCTTCCACAACCCTTAAAAAGGAGCCTGAAGGGGAACAAACGATACAAGGGAAATTTTATATACCACCAACAGATATTGTTGAAAACGAAAAGGCACTTCAGGTCATTATGGATATGCCGGGGGTCCGCCGAGAAAATGTCTCCGTGAACCTTGAAAAGGATGTGCTGAAAGTTGAAGGCTTGATCGACTCTTCCCCCTATTTCAAGGCAAGCCCGTTGTATACCGAATACAATGTCGGACATTACACGCGAAGCTTCAATGTCTCAAAAACCATCGATCAGGATCACATTGAAGCCCGCCTGAGCGATGGGGTTCTCACGTTGACATTACCCAAAGCCGCAGAAGCACAACCCAAACAAATTCAGATTCATTAAAATGCTGCCATGGATTTCAAGAGACTGGCTTAAACCGGTCTCTTGAAATCCCGGCAAATAAACAATAGATGTTCAGGTCTTTTTGAGTCGATGGATCATTTTAAGACGAGGCGAGACACACCGGTTCCATGTAAAACCTCGGCTTCAATAAAATATTGGAACGTAATGTTTTATTCGATGAGCTAAAAGGATCTCTCACAATGGATCAAAAAAGAATATTCAATATCTGGTTTACAGTATTTGCAATTTTAGGCGTATTGACACTTCAAAACCTGTGGATTGGTTTTACACAAATTGAAACCATCCCTTACAGTCGGTTTTTGCAACTTCTTGACGAGGAGCGAATATCCGAACTTTATGTCACGGATGATGCCATTAAAGGCACCATTCGTGACCCCGAATCCGGGGAAAAACCTTTATTTATGACAGTCCGTGTCGATGATACACTGGCTGAAAAAATCCAAGACAAAAACGTCAAACTGGTCGGTATTGCTGAAAATACCTTGCTAAGAGACATTCTTTCCTGGGTCATCCCTGCACTTGTTTTTGTTGGAATCTGGATAGCCGCCATGCGATATTTCGCGAAAAAAAGCGGAATGGGCGGCTCTTTTATGAATGTGGGGAAAAGCAAGGCCAAAGTCTACGTCGAAACCGATACGAAAAAAACCTTCGCAGATATGGCTGGCGCAGACGAGGCCAAAGACGAATTGGTCGAAGTGGTCCATTTTCTCAAAGATCCAACAACATACGGCCGTCTGGGTGCCAGAATGCCAAAGGGCATCCTCTTGGTCGGCCCGCCCGGAACAGGGAAAACCCTGCTGGCAAAAGCCGTTGCAGGAGAGGCGGGCGTTCCCTTTTTTTCGATCAGCGGCTCGGAATTTGTTGAAATGTTTGTCGGTGTGGGCGCAGCCAGGGTGCGTGATCTTTTTGAACAGGCCCGAAAAAAAGCCCCGTGTATCGTTTTTATTGATGAGTTGGATGCCCTGGGGAAAGCCCGGGCAGGCGCCCAACTCAGTGGTGGCCATGATGAAAAAGAACAAACCCTCAACCAATTACTGGTGGAAATGGACGGATTTGATCCAAGCGGCGGCATCGTCCTCCTTGCAGCCACAAACCGACCGGAAGTTCTGGATCCGGCCTTGCTTCGGGCCGGGCGATTTGACCGTCAGATCCTTGTGGACAGGCCCGATAAATTGGGACGTCTGGCCATCTTAAAAGTACACCTGAAACAGCTTAAAAACGTGGACTCCAACCTGGATCTGGAAGACATTGCGGCAATGACCGCCGGGTTTAGCGGCGCGGATCTGGAAAACCTGGTCAATGAATCGGCACTTGCCGCCACCCGAAGAAATGCAAAAAGCGTTTCGACCTCTGATTTCACGACTGCCATTGAACGTGTTGTCGCCGGACTGGAACGTAAAAATCGTGTGCTCAATGAAAAAGAACGTCAAATAGTCGCACACCATGAAATGGGGCACGCCATTGTCAGCGCATGCCTTCAGTCCACAGACAAACTCCACAAGGTCTCTATTATTCCACGGGGAGTCGGGGCATTGGGTTATACCATGCAGCGTCCGACCGAAGACCGGTTTTTAATGACCCAGACAGAACTGGAAAATAAAATCTCAGTCTTGCTTGGCGGGCGGGCTGCGGAAGAAATCATATTTGATCATCTTTCCACAGGAGCCGCGGACGATATCAAAAAAGCGACCAACATCGCGCGCAGCATGGTATTGAAATATGGTATGCACAAAAAACTTGGATTTATTGATTTGGACGATCAGGGAGAACACCCGTTTTTATCCGATAATGGATTTTCATCACCGCGCACCTTCAGTGAACAGACCGCCCGGGAAATCGATGAAGCCGTTCGTGAAATTATTGAAACCTGCTATGCACAGGCCACCCGTTTACTCAAGGAAAACCGCAATATTTTAATCAGGAGCGCCGAAACCCTTTTGGAAAAAGAGACACTGGATGAAGGCGAACTGGGCGCCTTGTTGAAGGATTTAAAACTGTCGATTCCTCAGACGGTTTCAAGTTTGGGCTAACGATAAAACCAGAGAGAACAATGATTTGGGACAAACACAGACGATGGACTTTAAGTATTGTTCTTTTCGCCACAGCCTTATTTGCACCCGCCTCTATTGCCGAAGACGGCGGCATGGCCAGTTTAAGAGAATCCAGCAAAGCCTTTGCCGCTGTCGCGCAAAAAGTCTCCCCCGCTGTGGTTTTTATTAAAGTGGAGCGGACGCAAACTAATACATTACAAAATCCATTTCCTTTTCAATCACCTTTTAGGGATGATTTTTTTAAACGCTTTTTTGGTGAACCCTTTCCCGGCTTTCCCCGGCAGGAACCGCCCCGTGAAGCGCCGCGTACAATCGTCGGCCAGGGCTCCGGATTTGGCTTTGCCGCCAAGAAAAGCCTGCTATCAAACACCACCTACATTCTCACAAACAATCACGTTGTCGGAGACGCGGATATTATTCGGGTCACCGCACAGGACGGTCGGGAATTTAAAGCCAAAGTCACGGGGTCAGACCCGAAATCCGACCTTGCGGTTATCGAGATTTCAGGAGAACTCCCCATCCTTTCCATGGGTGATTCCACACAACTGGATGTGGGGGAATGGGTCGTGGCCATCGGCAATCCTTTTGGCCTGAGTCATACGCTGACTGTCGGGGTCGTCAGCGCCAAAGGACGCAGGGGTTTGGGAATTAACGATTATGAAGATTTTATCCAGACCGACGCCGCCATTAACCCGGGTAATTCCGGAGGACCCCTGGTGAATCTGGACGGAGAGGTCGTGGGCATCAATACTGCCATTTTTTCACGCAGCGGCGGTTATATGGGTGTAGGATTTGCTATTCCTGCAAACCTGGCTAAAAACGTAGCGGATCAGCTGATCAATCAGGGTGAGGTCACACGTGGATATCTCGGCATTGTCATTCAGGAGCTGACCCCTGAATTGGCGGAATCTTTTGATTTAAAAGACAAAAAAGGCATTTTAATTGCCCAGGTTACCGAGAACTCTCCCGCTGACAAAGCAGGGCTCAAATCCGGCGACCTGATTATAGAATATCAGGGCAGGACGGTCACAGACCTCAGTGATTTTAGAAACCGTGTGGCCTTGACCCCGCCAGAAAGCAAAGCAAATATTAGGATCATCCGAAATGGGGAAGAGAAGCAGCTTTCGCTTAAAATCGGGAAACTTCGTGAAGAACATTTGGTTCAAAAAGGATCTCCCCAAAAAACGGAAGAATTGGGCATAACGGTGCAAACCCTGACACCGGCGCTGGCCGAGCAATTTGACATTCAAATCAGAAAAGGCGTGGTCGTGACAGCCGTTTCACCCGGTGCGATTGCCGACAAAGCCGGTATTCAACCAGGCACCGTAATTTTGCAAGTGGACCGCAGCCCTGTAAACTCGGCTTCGGAATTTAGGAAGGCCGTTAAAAATCGAAAATCTAAAAAACAGATTATGCTCCTGGTTCGCGAACGGGGCATATCCCGATTTGTTGTGTTACGCTGGTGAGCATCAAACCGATGCGGGTTAGTTTAATTCTGTATCTTTCCAGTATTTGGTCCCTTTAATCGTCGCCTGCAGCGCCAGGCCGCTTTCGGTGATTTGGTAAATGGTGATGTTGTCGATCGTGGCTTCTCCACCGACTGCGGCCCCTTTATTCCCGGCCTTCGCGGCGGCGTCTGCTTGTACACCAAAGGCCCAACCCTGCTCAACAAAACGTTCAAGGGTTTCAAGCGTATGAAAAACAAACACCACTCGAAAGTCTTTTACACCCAGACCAAGCCCTATCCCCAATTCTCCCATTTTCATATAAGTCTGTTTTCCGGTTCGATTATTTTTAACCACGCCATACCCGCCGCCCACACTCGCAAAAATGATTTTGACATTGGCATTGCTGAAAACTGCATAGCCGGGTGCACTTTTAATTTGAGACTTGACGTCCGGTTTGATCTTGTAAAGATCAGAAAGCACCTCATTTTTCATCTCCTGCACGGCTTGCCGTTTGTCCGACACAGGCTTGTTTCCCATCGTGGCACAAGCTGAGAACAGGACTGTCCATATCAGAATCCCCCATAAATATTTCAGTTTCATCCACTTTCTCCCCGGAAGACCACTTCCCACCTTACATTTTTAAAAGTCTCTGCGGCACACTTATCATATTCGTACACACTCAGAGATTTATCATTTTTAATATTTTCGATATTTTTGCTTTAAGATTATCGGGAATATCCTGTTTGAGCGCTGTTTCCAAATGTGGAAGGCCAAGGTGCATTTCCTCATTTTTTACATAAGCCATACCCAAGTGGTATTTATATAACCCTTTGTCCGGGTTTTTATTGACAAGTGGGTCCAAAATTTCAATGGCTTGTTGATAATCTCCATTGAGATAATACCACCAGCCCAATGTATCATTGATTTGATCATTTTTAGGCGCCACGCTAATTGCCTGTCTGATATAGGAGTAGGCTGTGGTTTTATCTTCAAAGTGATTTAATAGTATCCAAGCCAAATTGTTGAGCAGCATGTCATCTTCGGGGAAATATGCCAGCCCTTTTTCATAGACTTTTCGGGCGTGAATATAATCTTTATTTTTTTCGTATAAAATACCCAAGGCCTGATAAGATTTGATAAATTGAGGATGCATTTCAATCAGCCTGTTTAACAAGGTCATTGCCGAAGCGGCATCCCCTTTTTCAGACGCGATTTTGGCTTTCATATAATGGGCCGCCGTATTGTTATGATTGAGAAGAATGGCCTTTTCAAGATGTTTATCCGCCAGGCCCAAAACACCCTCTTCTAAATAATATTGCCCCATTAAGGCGTGAGATAAAAACCCGGCCTGATGATCCAGATAGGGAGCAAGATGGTCATCAACCTGTCTTGGCTCCACCTTTTCTTGCTTTAAAAGTTCAAGTTCCAGGAAGAGCCGTTCGACATACCTTGGGTCTATTTCAGAGATCTGCTTTCTGGCCTCTGATAGCTGTTTGTTATTTATTGCGGTCAGGGCATTGAAATAAAAATAGAGATTATTCCGGCTATCCAGTTTTTGAAGCACTTCAAATTCATACCGGGCTTCTTCCAGCCGGCTTTGCAAATAAAGGGCAACGCCGTTCATGGCGTGTCCACTCCTGTTGTCGGGCTCAATCTGCAGGACCAGTTTGGCATGATCCGCCGCCAGGTCATATTGATTGGACAACAGATAAAGCCCCGCCAATAATAGGTGGGCCTGAATATAACCCGGATTGTTTTGTATGGCCTTTTTTAAAAACTGTTTTGACAGCCTCGGTTTGTTTTGGAGCAAGTGCGTCAAACCCAGATAATAATTGATTTCGTATGAGGACGGACTGACCACGAGTGCCTTGTTAAAACTGGACAGTGCACTGTCCACGTCCCCGGCCCGCAAATGATATTCTCCCAGCAACATCGCACCATAATAACGCTCGTTTTTTTTATCCTCATCGAGACCGGCCTGATTCAATTTTTCAATCAGGCGGGAAGCCGCCAGGTTTTTCCCCAAATCCAGGTTCGTTTTAATGGCTCTAATGATTAGCGCCAGGGAATCCGGATGATGTTTTAAGGCATTCAAATAAATTTCATTGGCCCCGGAAAGGTTGTTTCGCTTGATGTATACCGTGCTGAGGGCCATGGATAAATTGATATCATCGGGATACGTTTTTAGTTTGCCCTCCAAATGAATCTCTGCCTCCCGGCTGCGGTCTGTCGACAAATAAAAATTCGCCAGTGCAATATCTGCAACAGTCCCTTCTTTAGACCGCCTTACGGCTTCTAAATAATATTCCTCCGCTTTTTTAAAATCCCTTTGTTTCAAAAAACTGTTGGCGAGTCCGACATAGCCTTTAATAAAATTTTCATCCTGTTTCAGAGCGGCCCGATAATATTTTTCAGCGTCGTCAAACAACTCCTTTTTTAAATTAATATTTCCCCTCAAAAGCGCCGTTTCCGGTGATTGCCCAAACGCAGATTCCATTTTGTCAACAAGCTTTTCTACCCTGCCCGTCTCACCCAGTAATAGATACAAATAAGCAATCTCTATTTTTGTGGACAGGGGTTGGGGGCTCACTTTTTTGTAAGCCTTTAAAGCCCTCCTCAAATCCCCCAACTTAAGATAGGACAAGCCCTTAATTGTATAATATTCCGATGTTTTCAACTGGTTATCGTGGATGTCATTTAACAAGACAAGGGCCTGTGTATATTGGTTATCATCCAATGCTTGGCGTGCCCGGACGAGAGGCCCCATACTCCCCTCATGATTCGCCCTTGAGCAAGAGAGTAAGAAACTCAATAAAAGAATAGATACGCCTAGCGTTTTCACGCGGATTACACCCTTAAAAAAACCAGAAAAAATACCTTTGCCAGCATTTTTAAAAATAACAACAACAGCGTCAGTACAATAATTGAAATAATTTTGTTATTTAAAAAATACGCATATAATTTGGCGATACTTTTAAATAAACCATCAATCCAGGTGGACTCTTTTTTCGCCCCGGCACTTAATATGATCGAACGTGTATTTAATGTGAATGTTTTTGCACTTTCAGAATTAACCTGTTCCCGTGATATTTTTTGTTGCGGCAGCACGTGTTCCTTTAATCGCCTTGATGCGGATGAAGCCTGCGCCATACGGCTCGCTTGTTTCTTCTCTCTAAAATCGCGCCTTGCTTTCGTTTCCCGGACGCCCCTTCCTCGACTGCCGGATTTTTCCCTGGAATCATACGAATAGGTAAAGTAATTATTTTGATCGATGGTCACGGTATGGTTGGGATTAAACAGGTCGGGCCTCTTTTTTGACATTTGAAGATATCTTTGATTGACCGCCTCCAGTTCTTTTAAAATGGCAAAAATCCGGGTTTCCTGCTGTATCACTTCAAAATCTTTATTAAAAAAATTCTCCATCTGTCCCCACAGGGTAAAATCAAAATATTCACTGCGGATATCTTCTTTCATGACCGGATAACTCTTTATCTCAGTAAGTGCTATCATATCCAGATAAGGCTTTTCGGTGATATTAAAAATGATATTTTCTTTTTTTGAATTGAGGACTGAAAGGGAGCTAAAAATATGGATCTGTCCATCCGTCACTTTCGTATCACGCTTTACATAATCAATAAAATCCTGCTCATCAATGGAAGGAAAAACATGATTGCTTTCTGAAAAAACAAGGGAGGGAGGAGATAACGCCGTCAAAATCAGGCAAGAGAAGACACCGATCCAAAACAGGCGCATTCGGGTTTTTAAAAAATCCCTGGCTGGCTCGAAAAACCCCATGCTTCTTAAAAAAAAGGCAACGGCAAGAACAGTAACCTTCAAAAAAACAAACCTCATACGGTATATTATACAAGAACTGAACATAAAAAAAAGTTTCATGTCAAAGAAAGAGAAGAACCTTGAGTATTACAGAAAATACGCCAGTCGATATCGACCGGGCAGGGCCGTCCTGGATTCATTTTCTTTTTTTCAACTCAGAGATTCCGAACCTCTCGCTGATAATTTTTCTTCCACCATCGGTCCCCAGGTCAAACTGGACCTCCAGTTCACCCTGGTTCAGACCCTCCAGTGCGCCCGTTTCCAGCTTCATCCCCCTGACAACCAGAAGCGCACCGCCATCTGAAACTTGAAATGACACCTGATCTAAACCCGTAAGTGTCAGTTCTTCTGGACGATTTGTTTTATATTCTGTAATTTTATATTGATTCACCTTTTTAAAGATAGGCCCAATGGCTTTGAGCAAAAGGGTCACTTCGTACTGCTCATCACGACCTAAAATCCTGACAGGGGCAGGATTTCTTTTTTGCGCAAAAAGAATCCGCCCTGAAACATGTGTTTTTAATCTGTTTTTCCCGGAAAAAGGCGCATAAAGCGGGTCACCGATCATCACCATCATCCAGCTGGTGTAGGCTTGTGAGGCCCAATAGGCCTCACCGGCAGACCAGCCATTAAAGAGCCGGGGATAAAACAAATCTGCATGTGGAAATGCATCTAAAAACGGCTCTGAGATCGGGCCGCTGCAAAACGCGGCACCCTGAGTTAATAATCCCGAACACCAGGGGTTTTTCCCTTGTTTTTTATACCGCCGTATGTCTTTTGCTTCCCCGCTGGCCGTATGGACCGCTAGTGCTCCCGGAGCCAGACGCCCGCCAAAAATATCCTGAAAATTGGCCAGGGCATACCATCCCCAGTATAAAAACGTATGAGGGCAATCCCCTGCTTGCCACAAGGTTTTTTGTTCATCCAGCTTCACTTTAAACCCTGCATTAAAGGCCTCAATATAGGCCCGCCGCACCCAGGCATCACCCAGTTCATAACCCGTCTTTGCGCGGCCTATGGTTGATTTTTTAGCATCAAAACACCCAATCCCTACCGGGCCGTCTTCTTCGGCCTGTATGGCCAAATCCACCAGCCCTTTTGAAATCTCGACGGTCGGCCCTTCCAGCCGAGCGGTCAAGTACAATAATCCTGCATTTTTCAGTTTCTTCCTTTCTTTTAACTTCGCCCTAAACGCTCTAAATTTCAGACCCTGGGCAAAATAAAGATTTCGAGACCGACCAAAATACGATCGCATCCGGCCCGCTTCACCCACAGATGGGCCATAAACATCGGATCTAAAAAGCCAGGCCAACTCGGAATCCACAGCCGATGAATTATCCAGCACGCGCAGGGCATGTTTACGCTGCCCTGCGGGGAGCAAAGCCACAACCTCCCGCCACACAGGCGCAAGCCTTTTATATTGACTTTTCAGGGTTTCAAGCTCGTGACGCAAACGGCGCGTTTTATGATGTTCTTCTCCTGATTGATCCTGCCGTTTCAACAAAGCCGCTTCTTTTTGATTGATTTTCTTCTGAAGTGTCGGCGGCAGGGCCACTGGGCCTTTCACTTTGTATGGAACATCGTATACCGTCACCAGAGCCAGGACCTTCTCCTTGAGTTCTTTTTTTTCAAGATAGCGTTGAAGCGGGTAGACCAGCTTTTCCTGAAAATCACGGTGCGCAATATAACGATGATGTTTTTGATTGGGAAATGACACCGTAAAGAGGTTTTCTTTTGGAATGCTCCGCCGCATCATGTAATACCTGGCGACGGTCATCGAATCCTCCGAGGCATCATTCGCAATCACCAATACTTCATCAGGTCGCAAGTTTTTACCCGACGATTCCGCAGCCGCGACCTCATGAACCGCAGGAGACATTCCCCACAATACAAAAAACCCTGCCAGGATATAAAATCTCATTCAAATCCTTTAGAATATTAAACTTGCGGGCTACGCCACAATTGTCCGTAAGTTTATAAAACTGAGTATACTATGAGAAAGTGACCTTTAAATAATAACCGTCCACCCGCTCTCTTGCCAATTGAAAGGTGCTGTGATAGATTCTCTGGGCTAAAATCATGGATAAAAGCTACTTACCACAAGAAATTGAACCCCGCTGGCAGACCCTCTGGGAAACCCTAAAAACCTTCAAGGTGTCCGAAGAGAAGGACTGCCCAAAATACTATATCCTCGAGATGTTTCCCTATCCCTCCGGCCGCATCCATATGGGGCACGTCCGGGTCTATGCAATCGGCGATGTCATTGCCCGTTTTAAACGTATGCGGGGATACCGGGTTCTGCACCCCATGGGCTGGGATGCCTTTGGTTTGCCTGCGGAAAATGCCGCGATCAAAAAGAAAGTGCCTCCTGCGGACTGGACGCATCAAAACATCCGCGACATGCAGCAGCAAATGAAAGCCCTGGGTCTTTCTTTTGACTGGGAGCGCGAGGTCCGTACCTGCAGCCCGGATTATTACCGGTGGAACCAGTGGCTTTTTATTAAACTGTTCGAACGCGGCCTGGCGTATCGCAAGGAAGCCACCGTCAATTGGTGTCCTGATTGTGCGACTGTCCTGGCCAACGAACAAGTCGTGGAGGGTTTATGCTGGCGTTGTGACAGCGAAGTGAAACAAAAAGCGCTCGACCAATGGTTTTTTCGCATTACGGATTATGCGGAAGAATTGCTCTTGGGCTGCGACCAACTCTCAGGGTGGCCCGAGCGTGTTCTGGTGATGCAAAAAAACTGGATCGGAAAAAGTGAAGGGGTGGAAGTCGCTTTTAATCGGGCAGACGGCAATGAAGTGCTCAAAATTTTCACAACGCGGCCGGATACACTTTTTGGCGTAACCTTCATGAGTATCGCCGCAGAACACCCTTTGGTGGAAAAACTGATCGCCGGACGAAAAGAAGCCGATGCGGTCAGGGCTTTCATTCAAAAATACCGGGATCAGGATTTGACCGTACAAACCGCGCTGGATCAAGAAAAAGAAGGGGTGTTCACCGGGGCATATGCCACACATCCCCTGACTGGAGAGTCAATTCCCATTTGGGTAGCCAACTTTGTATTAATGGGCTATGGTACCGGCATCGTCATGGCCGTCCCCGCACACGATCAGCGGGATTTTGAATTTGCCCAACAATACGACCTTCCGGTCAAACTCGTTATTCAAAACGAAGCAAAAAACCTAAGTCTGCCGCTCGATGCCGCCTACACCGAAACGACCGGCACGCTCGTACATTCCGGACCTTTTTCAGGGCTTGCACCCAAGGCGGCTCAAGAAGCCATTGCCGAGCACATCGAGACTGAAAAACTGGGAAATCGACAAACCCAATACCGCCTGCGGGACTGGGGAATCTCCCGCCAGCGCTACTGGGGCACGCCGATCCCCATAGTTTATTGCCAAGATTGCGGGATTCTGCCTGTTTCAGAATCCGATTTGCCGGTCACCCTGCCGGAGATCACCGCCTTTGAGAAAGGTGGGAATCCGCTTCTTAAAAACCCCGATTTTTTAGAAACCACTTGCCCAAAATGTCAAGGCCCCGCCACACGAGAGACGGACACGATGGATACTTTTGTGGATTCATCCTGGTATTTTTTAAGATACACCTCCCCACACGAAAATAAGTTACCCGTGAATCCCGGTCAGGCAAAACAATGGATGGTCGTTGATCAATATGTCGGAGGCATTGAACACGCCGTCCTTCATTTACTCTATGCCCGATTTTTCACCAAAGTGATGCGGGACATCGGGTTAATCACAATCGATGAACCTTTTGACAATTTACTCACCCAGGGCATGGTCATAAAAGATGGTGCGAAGATGTCCAAGTCCAAGGGAAATATTGTCGACCCGCAACATTTAATCCAAACCTACGGGGCGGATACTGCCAGACTTTTTTCACTTTTTGCCGCACCGCCCGAAAAGGACCTGGAATGGAGTGATGACGGTGTTCAGGGCTGTTTTCGTTTTTTACAACGTGTCTGGCGTCTGGTCACGGAATATGCTGAATCCAAACCCTCTGTTCCCCTCGATTCTGATATTGATGCTTTAAGCGCCACACCCCGGGTGAAAAACTTGAGACGCCTCACGCATCAAACAATCCAAAAAGTCACCTCGGACATTGATAAAGGCCATCAATTTAATACGGCGATTGCCGCACTGATGTCATTTTACAACGGCCTTTCCAAAGACATGGCCGAAGCACCACCTACCGGGGGGGACGGACGTCACTATGCGGCCACACTTTCCGAAGCCGTTCATCATTTGGTGATTCTCCTGTCTCCTTTTGCCCCCCATCTTGCCGAATCGCTTTGGGAAGCCCTGGGTCATCCCCCGTCCATTATGGATATCGACTGGCCGGATTTTGACCCTCAGGCGATTGTAGAAGAAAAAGTGGTCGTGGTCATTCAAATCAATGGGAAAGTTCGAAGCCGGTTTGAGTCCGATGCAGACGCCCCCGACGATCTTTTAAAAGAGAAAGCCCTTTCTGATCCCAAGGTCAAATCCTGGATCGGGGAGCAATCGATTAAAAAAGTCTTTGTGATTAAAAGTAAATTGGTTAATATTGTGATCTGATGCGGATGAATGCTTTTTTCAAAATGAGGTCTTCCTTATTTGCTCCGCCCCTGTTACTTTTTGCACTGTTTTCCACACTAATCATCAGTTGCGGCATCCATGATAAAACACCCTCCCTCAGGGAAGCTGCTCAAATAAAGAAAAGGATCGCCGTACCGCTTTTTACCAATGCCACTTTTGAACCGGTTCTGGAAAAAGAGCTCACCCGTATTTTCAAGTCTTCCTTTTACCAGAAAGGCTGGACAGTCGAAGACCACTCGGCAAAAAATCGCTTAACCTTACTTGGAAAAATTATTGCTTATACACATCGTCCCACTTCTTTAACCCCGACCGGTCAGGCGCGGGCCTATCAAATACGGATCGATGTCGAAATCCGGCTGCTTCAAGGATCTAACCAAGCTGAACCTCGTATTGAAACGTTATCGGGCATTTCAGATTACCTGGCCAAAACCAATCCAGCCGCGGAACGTGCGGCAAAAGACCGCGCCATTCGGGAAGCGGGGGAAGAAATGGCGTCGCGACTGGCAATATTAATACAGCCCTTACGCCATCCTTCTTCAGAGCCGGCTTTCAAATGACTTTTCAGGAGGCTATAAAGCATCTCGACGCGCAACAGTTTGCGCCTTTGTATCTGATTACCGGCGATGAACCTTATTTAATGGATCAATTGCGCCAGGGCTTTCTTACAAAAACACTCGACCCAAAGGCTCACGGTTTTAATCTGAACCAGTTTCGGGGCGAAGAAACGCATCCAGAGCAAATTATTTCTGTGGCCAATACCTTTCCCATATTAAGTCCACGAAGACTGATTTTGGTTCAGAATGCTTCACAGCTAAAGGACGATCAAGGTTTGCTTCTGAACTATATTTCCCATCCTTCAGAAACCACGGTATTGGTATTTATTGCCGAAAAACCGGATATGCGGAAAAAATTCTTTTCGACACTCAAAAAGAAAAGCACCGTTATGCACTGCCCCAGGCCACGCGAAAGAGAGCTGCCCCAGTGGATTCGTCAGGAAGCTGGGCGCCTCAATTTGAGTCTTTCCGAAGAAGCGGTCTGGTTTTTAAAGGAACACCTGGGTGCCAATCTTCTGGGTATTCGGAAGGAACTGGAAAAACTGGCTTTGTATCAAGCCGATGAGGGCAAGCAACAAGCGATCAGTACAGAGGTCGTGCAAATGATTGTTAGCCATGGCCGCAGTCACTCTATTTTTGAATTAACCCAGGCGATAGGAAACCGGAATGGCCCTGAGGCGATCTCCCTTCTTGCGGCGATCCTTGCAGAGGGAGCCCATCCACTCTTTGTGCTCACCATGATGACCCGTCTTTGGCGGCAAATGGCCGTGGCAAAAAGGCTTATCGCATTGGGCGAATCTTCACAACTGGCTAAAAAAATCCCGATGCCGCCGAGCGTATTTCAATCTTTTCTTCAGCAGCTTAAAAAATGGCCGGATGAGGATATACAGCAGGCTTTGGAACTTGCGCTTTCAGCAGATTCTCAACTCAAGGGGAGTCCGCTGCCGGGAAAACTGATCCTGGAGGCCTTGATTTTTGATCTCTGTCTCAATCCCAACACAAACTCAAAAAGAAGGACGTACAGCACCCCCTTTTTAAGTTTAGGTCACCTTTAACATGTTGTGATTTTCAAAACGAGACAAGGCCGGTTACAAGGAGGGTAAAATGACCTGGTTTGCCTTTGCAGTTAAACGCGCAATTTTCCGAGATGCGCGGGCCTTGGGAACCACTCCCTTGGATGCGGCACGGTCTAAAACAGATGTCACTTCCTTTAAGGAGGATTTTACGCCTTCGGCTTCTTTTTCTGAAAGGGCCGCAGTAAATTTCTTAATGGATGTCTTGATCGCCGAGGATACCGCACGATTTCTGAGACGGCGCTTTTGGGCCTGCCGTTCTCTTTTTAACGCAGATGGATGATTTGCCAAAATTTAATCTCCTGAGTGAAAAATGAAAAATATAATTTGATTATACATGAAAAGTCAACTAAAAACGCCTGAAGAACCCGATCAGGTCGAAAGACACATCGCAAATTCCGCGGGAATTGTCGCGCTTGGAACCTTCTCGAGCCGCATTCTGGGCTTTGTCAGAGATGTTATTCTAGCGGGCATTTTTGGCGCATCCTTCGTTGCCGATGCCTTTTATGTGGCATTCAGGATTCCCAATTTCCTTCGTGAACTGTTCGCAGAAGGATCCATGTCGGCCGCCTTTGTTCCTGTTTTTTCAGAATACCTCACGCTTCACGGGAAATCCGAGGCCAAAAAACTGGCGAGGGCAACCCTGACTGTTTTGTTCATTATCCTTCTGTTTGTGGTCATCTTAGGCATCATTTTTTCCCCTCAAATCCTCAGCCTGATTGCACGCGGTTTTTTAGAAGATCCACAGAAATTTGAACTGACAACCATGCTCACACGGATCATGTTTCCGTTTTTGTTGTTTATCTCCTGTGCTGCTTGGGTGATGGGTATCTTAAACAGTACCCGTCATTTTGGCCCCCCTGCTTTTTCATCGGCTGTCTACAATGCAGTCAACATTATCATGATACTCGCGCTTTCCCCTTATATGGCACAACCGGTTTTTGCGGCGGCAATCGGCGTGACGCTCGGTGGTGCGGCACAGTTTCTTATCCAGGTTCCCACGCTGTACCGGGAAGGCTTTTCAATGGCTTTGCTCAAACCCACCCGGCCGCTGCATCCGGGCGTGGCCAAAATGGGAAAGTTGGTCTTACCCACCATCGTGGGGCTTTCCGTGACACAAGTGAACCTGTTGGTCAATACTTTTTTAGCCTCCTATTTACCGCTGGGCTCCGTGAGTTACCTTTATTATGGGATGCGGCTCATTCATTTTCCGCTGGGCATCTTTGCGGTCGCGCTCTCTACAGCACTTCTTCCGACGCTTTCAAAACAGGCGGCAAGAGGAGATCTATCTGCACTGAGCCGTTCTTTCTCTTTCGGGCTTCGGCTTGTTTTTTTTATTACCTTTCCAGCACTGCTGGGTTTGATTCTTTTCCGCAATCCTATCGTTCAAACCCTTTTCGAACATGGGGAATTTGACCGCGTCGCCACTCTTGGCACTGCCGATGCCGTCCTGTTTTACGCAGTGGGACTCTGGGCTTTTGCCGGAGTCCGAATCATCGTTCCTGTCTTTTATGCCATGCAGGATACCAAAACACCTGTCAAGATCGCCGTTTTCGCCATGCTGCTCAACCTGATCCTTAATATTGGGCTGATGTTTCCACTCAAACACCGGGGACTGGCTCTGGCCACTTCTCTTTCTGCAATGTTTAATTATTCCTGTTTGTTAGTCATCTTAAAAAAGCGCATCCATTGGCAGGATGGTCAACGTATTCTAAGTTCCCACCTTAAAGTAATCCTGGCTTCTCTTATCATGCTCATCCCGGCCTATTGGATTACCACACAGGAAATCTGGCACGTCTCTGGAAAACATGGGGCAAAAACCCTTTCACTTGTTCTGGCTATTGGCACCAGCATCATCGGGTATTTTGCCGCACAATATGTTTTAAAAAGTGAAGAACTCCACTTTTTAATCGGGACGATCAAAAAAAGAATCCAAAAGAAACAACAATAAGTGCCGTTAAGGAAGAAAAAGGGTCGAGCTAAAACGATGCCGTTGCAGGAAGGGCTTGTAAACCGGATTTAAAAACCGTTGCGGACGCCCGGCTTTCAGAAGCCGTGACCATTCTCCATGATTTTTTGTTCTTCATCATCACCTGAATCATTTCGGCGTGTAACTTATGGCCCGAACAAACCGCTTCAACACATCCCAAAATAGGGGCACCCAGCAGGGTGAAGTCTCCAATTAAATCCAGAACCTTGTGTCGAACAAATTCATCGCTATAACGCAGACCGCCTTCATTGAGGATATTTGTTTCATCAATCACGATCGCATTATCAAGTGAGACCCCCAGCGCAAGTCCTTTGGATTGAAGCGCTGCCGCATCTTTTAAAAATCCGAACGTCCGGGCAGAAGCCAGTTCCCCAATAAAGGCTTGACGGCTGTGCCAATATTGGTAGGTCTGCTCTCCAATCACAGGATGGTCGAAGGAAATCTGGCATTTCACTTCAAAAGAAGAAGCGGGGAGTACGGCCACAGATTTACCGTGGTCAGTCAGGGTCATGGGCTTAAGAATCTCGATAAAGGCACGGTCTTTTTTCTGTTCAACCACGCCCGCTTTTTGAAACAAGGCCACAAATGGAAAAGCACTGCCATCCAAAGCAGGCAGCTCAGGGCCGTCAAGCTCAATCATGAGGTTATCGATTTCCAAAGCAGAAATCGCCGCCATCAAATGCTCAACAGTCTGCACGGTGGCCTTACCTGATTTTAGAATGGTTGCAAGAGAAGATGGAACCACATGGGCCGCATCTGCGGGAATCACAGCATCACCCATGTCTTTCCGGACAAAAGCAATCCCCTGACCTTTGCCGGCCGGTCGGAGCGTCATCTGAATTTTCCGACCGGAGTGAAGGCCAATCCCGCTACACGATATACTGTTTTGTATTGTCTTTTCTTTCATACCTACCCTGTTTATTCTAATTGCTTCTTATATAACAGCAATTGTCATGCCATAAATTAAAAAAACAAACACACACAAAATATCGTTATTTTTTAATAGGTTATACAAATCATTTTGAAGCAAAGGATTTTTGATGCTTTTTTGTTGCCAAAATACAACACCCTTCAAAACAAAGATGTTGTATTTTGGCAACAACACGATATTAAGATTTTTAAACCAATGAACAAATAAATATGGAGGGGAGTCGATTCAATAAAGTGAGCCGCCTCGGGATCGAACCGAGGACACTCGCCTTAAAAGGGCGATGCTCTACCAACTGAGCTAGCGGCTCTTCTTTGAAAAATGTGGAGGTTTTCTATCATGTTCATGATTCGACTGTCAACTTTGTTTTCTCTAAAAGACACTTTAACAGAGGGGTTCTGGCCGTTCGGAATCCTTGAAAAACGCTTCGGCCTGACATTCGGAGCCAAAAAAAATCACACTTAAACAGGCTTGCGCAACTCGGCATTGCTTTGCAGCGAAAACCGAGCCTGCCGGGGGGTCATTTTTTGAGATGTCTCGCTATGAAAACCTTTTATAAGTAGCGCATGTTCAACCTCTTGAACATGTTTTTCAAGCACATCCAGATAGACACGCTTTGAATCAATGCCAAAGAAAACCTTTCCTTCCGCATGCTTAGCGATGTGGATGATTTTTAAAATATCTCTGCAGGTCAATTCATGAACACTTTCCCTTAAATCCAACTGCATATGTTTTATCTTTCTCATATTTTCTTTTTTAATGACCATTACCCTGCTCCTTGTTTATTGAAGTCAAGAAAACCCGGAAGGGGGTGGGTAGAGGGGTGCATGAGGCGATTACCCTAAACAAGAATCCCTTCCGGGTCATGAGGATCATACCTGAGCGCCAGCAGCAGCTTCTTTCATCGTCATCGACAATACGATATACAATTCGCTCCACGCATATCTTACTTCATCCGTAAACGCTTCACCCAGACCCTGTCCCAACGTCCAGAACAAGGCTTCGGCCACCGTATCGTAGTCCTTTTCTTTGACTCCGTAAGTCACATGCCTTCGGCCAAGATCTTCAACCACCGGGATCACACGTTCAAAATTCTTGAGGCTCAACACCAGGATTTGAATGGTCGCCATCAACTTTTTCCCCTGCTCCTTCATATCGTTTGGAAAGAGGGGTTTCAAACCCGGATTCAACTCAAATAACTTTTTATAAAATAATTTCGCCGCATCATCCGCAATGGGAACAAGGGCCTCGAAGCTTTCCTGAATTAAAATAATCTGTCTGGGTGTCATGTTCTTCTCCTTTTTGTTATCAAAAAAATTGTACTGTTATTGATCTTGTTTTCGGCTACGTGCCGAGTGGAATCCGAATCACCACGCCGCCCATCACATCCCCCAATTTGAAGTCCGTTTTTGGACTATCCTGATGGTCGTTATGACAGCTGTAACAGGCCGGGGCCACTGCAATGTCGGGATAAAGCGCGGTAAAATATTTCCTTCCCCCGAGGGTTTCCTCCGTATAATAACTTTCTCCCGTTCTGTTTATTTCCGCCAAGCCGATTTTTTCTGATTCTGTTTTGGGCGCATTCTGTTTGTTCACCGGCCAAAGAGAAATAAGGGAATACGAAAAAGGCGCCTTACTTTCAGCAACGCGCTCGGCCCCCATGCGAAACATTTGTGCAGGCAAAACCAAGGCTTTATCATCCTTCCAGTGCTCGCTGGCTTTGATCACTTTTTCTTCATTTTGAAGGCGGTTAACGATCATTTTCGTATACACCGTCCTGTCGGCCTCCATTACCGCATGCAGGGCATCCGCCATAACCTTCGGGCTGATCCCAAAGGGCGCGCTTTCCACCTTGGTGGTATTACAGGCTGTCGGCCCCAGAAATAAGATAAGCATTACACTCAATCCCCATTTAAGCTTTTTCTTCATTTTTTCCTCCCTTTTATTAATTCTTTCTTCAATTGCCCTTATAAGGCGTGCGATGGCTCACGCGCCGCTTTTTTTTCCTTCTTTTCATTATTTCGTTTTTTTGCCCAATCGATGCTTTCAACGCGGCGGCTCGGACGGCCTTTGAAATTTTTCTCAATCAGTCTTTTGTCTGCGAGCGCATCGATAGAAAATCGAAGCCCGTGGCAGTTCAGGCACACTTCCCGAATCATTTTTTCGTTAGGACGTAAATTCCAGCTTTGATTGTGCTGTACACTGACGACCTCCATATCGTCTTTGTTCTTGGCAAAACGCGGCATATGGCAGGTCGCGCAGGAAACCCCTGTTCCGGGTTTTTTGATGCCCTTAATTTCGTTTTGAAAAAGTTCATCGTGGGGTGACCCCGCATAGGCCCGGCTGTGCGGGTCATTATGACACTGCATACAAGCCTGCACAGCGGCCTTAAGGGTATCGAACGCATGCGCACCATGACACGACACACAGCCAAGCGGCTTGTCCCCGGCATCCGGTTTCATGTTTGCCTTGGCCAAAGCGGGGTTCATCCCTGGTAGATTACTGACCAGTCGCATGCCGTGTTTTCCAGAGAAAAACCCTTTGGCTTCACTTTCATGGCAAGATTGACACACAGATTCATCCGGCGTGTTTAACCAGTGTCCAGGCCCGTCTACATCCTTATTTAGAGTATGGCAATCACGACAATTCACCCCGTTTTTGGCATGAGAGCTTTCAAGCCATTCAGACATTAACTGAAGGTCTTCTGTCATTTCAGGTGGAGCATCAGCATCCTGAGGCGTTAATGGACTATCTTGTCGATCCGAGACCGGCAGCACCCGGCGTGACCTTGTCCGTATTGCGACTTTAGGCATCGGCAACAAATCCGGAGCATCTGAATGCTTTAAAAGAAAGTCTTCATATAAGGCCCGGTTGTCGTGAAAATTATGGCAACCTGCTGAGGCACAGGTCTCAAAAGGGAGCGCGTTATGGCTGGGCCGGTCTTTTCCGATGTCGGCGTGGCAGTGAAAGCAAAAATCGTCGGGCAAGGTCACGCCCATCGGGCCCGAAATCCGGGGCCGGTGCTCCCGGTGACAGGTTACACAGAGGCGGGCATCCAGATTGGCCACCCGCTCGGCATTGCGAGGATCTGTGAATTTGGATTTTGGGTGTGAATCGTCCACCACCTTCATCTCTTCCCCATGACAGTCCATACAGGCCTCTTGCAAAACATCTTCCCCGCCGAACGCTTTTTTGTGGCACACCTTGCATGCCATCTCGATTTGATGGTGCCCATGTGTGGTTTCACCCACGAGGTAAATGCTTGATCCCGGCTCAGAAAGTTCAAACCCCAGATATACACTTGCAAACAGACTCATGACACTCCAGAAGACGATTGTTTTTTTCGTTTTCATCATTTAAAAAAAATACACCGACACAATGTGAAAGATGAGCAATACAGGTAACGGCCATGATGCAAATATATGGAGCGTATTACCCCAGCGCCGCGCAGTGGCTCCGACCTCCATGCCCAATTTCCTTTCCAGTGCCGCCGCGGCGCCCGCCAAAGTTCCCAAGAGGCTTGCACATAAAAAGGAGGTCATCAGTACGAAATTCAGATTAGAGCCCAAGGAAAACCCGGTGTGTAACACCAAAACCGCGAGCATCAATAAACCCATAATGGTATGGACTGTCCGCCAGCCGTTAAAACTGCCTAATTTAAAAAATTTGATCCGTTTTTTGGCAGACAACAACAGACTGAGCAACAAAAGTCCTAACAAATGATAGCCGGTAACCTGTTTCCAAAAACCATCGAGCCACAAGGTCTCCAGTCTCCAGCCACCCTGAACCGTTTCGGAAAACGGAATCGGGGGCACCATAAAAATCGTAAATGAAAACACCGCCGCAACGATTGAAATGCCCATCAAAGGTTTTCGGATACAAGGGGCCGGGTTTACAATCCCTCCTCCCGTAAGGTCTGCCAAAAGCGGTTTGCACGAACCACAGACGCGCGATGCCCCGGTTTCTTTCGCCAGGGATTCAAGGCTTGTGCAGCCATTTTTTATCTTGTCGCTGAGCGTCCCGCGTGATATGCCGAGACACTGGCACACCAGGGTATCGGCGGGCCAGTTTGCTACGCGGCTTCCTTGCGGGTCTTTAAAAACATTCCCGGTTAACATAAAACGGATGCGCTCCAAAATCGTCAGATATCGATTTTTTATGAGCGCATTTTGCAATCGGCTCAACTCATCCCATTCCCCAATCACAATCAAACCGCTTAAATGTCCGTTTTTTAAAACCAGTTTCCGGTAAAGTTTTTTTTCCGTATCCTCGTACATGGGATTACCCATCCATAAACGGCTTTCTGCGTTTTCAACCGCGCCCATGCTAAACACATTGGTTTCAATATTTTTAAGACGTGTGGCGGTTACAGAACCCTTATAACGTATATCCCTATTCAGAATTACAGAGGCCGCGACATCCGCCTGCGCCAGGCCTGGCGCGACCAGACGGTAAACCCGGCCCCGATGCTGGGCGCATTCCCCTACGGCATAGATGTGTTCGGCCGATGTTTCCATCCGGTCATTCACGAGAATCCCTTGCCCGATTTTCAAACCGGCGGGCTTTGCCAATCCGGTATTGGCCTGTACGCCGGTCGCCAGAATTACGGTATCGCAATTCATGGTCCCACCCTGCCAGAACTGGATGCCGGAAACCCGTTTCACCCAAAAAATCGTTTTGATTCCTTCTGAAAGATGAAAATGGATTCCCAACGCCATCATTTCTTTTTGAAGCAGTCCACTGGCTCTTTTGTCCAACTGCGGACCCATAAGGCGAACATTATGATCAATGACCGTCACTTCCGCTCCACCGCGTCTCATTGCCAGCGCCGTTTCAAGCCCCAGTGCGCCGCCGCCCAGAATGACAATACGGCGGCCGGCCTTTCTTCTTTTCATCAGTTCCTTGGCATCCTGTAAATTTCGAAAAGTAAAAACGCCCGGCAAGGACATACCGGGAATATAATAGCGGCGCACTACCGAACCCGTTGCCAGCACCAGGGCTTTGTAATATTCAGTTCGCCCGGAGGCATCTGTCACCGTCTTTAATTCTGGATTCAATCGGGTCACGGCACATCCACGTCGTTCCACAAGCGAAGCCTGTTTCAGCGAATGTTCTCCAAGTTTTAATGAGGCTTCTCCCGCATCGCCTGCAAGAAATTCGGAAAGTCTCGCACGCTGGTAAGGATGGACCGCTTCATTGCCATAAATCAGGATAGGAAGACCCGAATTGCCTTTTAACAGCGATTCTGCCGTTCGCATCCCCGCTGGACCGGACCCAACAATAATCACCGGCCATATTTTTTGTGGATCTGACTGATTCGGCCTCAAAATTTCACCTCACCCTGGTCCTTGTCCTTTTTTTGATCGGGTTTGGCTTCTGACAAAATCACCGCCTCACTTACCGTGGGTCCCGGCAACAAGTCATCGGGCATCCGTGCGTGCTGCTCCAAAATTTCATAGATGCGCTTAAACCGGGATACCTCTTCCAGGGAGAACATCTTCTTCCCGTAATAAATCCCGAATAAGGGACTACGAAGAATGAGTGGACCTTCGTCAAACAGCACAAAGTTAATCGGCATCTCGACTTGTTCCGTCCCCGAAAGATGGACGTCATCCCACATGGCAATACGTACATCAATACCGTCGTTCACCTGATTACGAATGGTCATGAGAATCTCCGCGTTCAGCAAATCCAGGGGGCGAAGGACAAAAATACGTCGAATGGCAATCCCTTTTTTCCGGGCTCGGACCTGGCCCCGGTAATAGTTTTCTTTTTGGACTTTCCCCATCCAATCTGCGATCTCGATGGAATTCACCGCCCGGACTTCCTTTTTACAACGGGCAAGAGACTGACTGGCTTCGTAATAATATTCACTTTCAGTCAGTGGAATGGCCCCTTCACTCAGCATTCTAAGCAGGCTTTCGGTCATGGCCATAAAACTGCGGCCCTTGGCAGCAAGCCTGGGTTCTTTCAACTGGTTCATCAGTGAATCGAGCGGATGTGCCCTCATAAATAAACGCTCGAAGCGATTTTCGATCTGGTGTAATTTGCGCATAATCAAAAATCCACTCAGGGCAAGCAGCATGCCGACACCAAAAACCGTGTAGGCCTCTTTATCGAGGTGAAGCCCGAAATGAAAAACAAGCGCAATACCCGAAGCCAGAAGAAATTCAATTAAACTGTGCATATGACCCGCTCCATACAAAAATGCGTTCTTTGATGGACCTGTTCGTCCTCATCAGAAAACAACCGTTTTTTTCAAAGACCTAAAACGTGACTTGTGCCGTCAGCCAGAGTTTTTCAACGTCAACTGCTGTACCGCCCGTGTTATTCATATCGCTGTCCGCATCGTAGTGGGCATATTTAATACCGACGAGGTAATGGTCCGAAAGTTTTTTCACGGCGAGCAAGTCAAGCTCCGTCCCGTAATCGATATTGGCCTTGTCGGAGGTAAAAACATGGTATACCGCCACAAACTTTATACCGGCGACCTTGGCAGATGCGGCGGCATAAAGGTCTTTTACGCCATTGGCCGGGGTCACTAGGAATTTATCTGCCCATCCCTGAAAGGCATGCAGGGTCGCCAAAGGGGTTTGAAAGCCATAAACCCCATCACCTCCCAACCATTCAGCGCCGGCTTTGACCGACACACCGGATCCCGATAAACCAATTTCTCCAAGAAAATATTCCGCATCGTTCGTAGAAAGCCCGCCGGCATAATCACTTTGATCGGCGTATTCCGCCGTATACTGCATTTTCAGACGGCCTACCGGAACAACCCCGTTTAAACGAAGGCCCAAGGTCTGATTAGATGCGGTGGGTGCGTCGTCAAAATCAAGCCAGTAGCCATAGACCGAAACCTTCAATACCGACAAGCGATTGTAAGCCGCATGCGCCAGGTGTGATTCCATACGGGAATTCGCATTGGCGGGATTTGGATGATGCGCCCCGAAAATCCGGTTGACGTTTTCAAGATAAATATAGGTTCCAGTCAACCCCTCCATCGGACTGAAGACAAAGCGCACTGCATCGAAGGTTTGTTCATTTTGCCGCCAGCCTACATTTCCTATAAACCGGTCGTTATCCAGCTTGATTCGCTGCCGCCCGCCTGTGACTGACAAGTGCTCTACCCCGGTGAATTTCAGATAGGCCTGATTGATTTCCGTATCTCCCGGATCTGCGACAACGGGATATTGTCCCATGCCATTGGCTGTACTGTTGTATTGCTCATTCCCAATCACCGTGACATCCTCAAATTCGAGAAAACCCGAAACGCCCATGAAAACCCCGGTTGTGTATCCCAATCGGCTCCTCAAGGTTGAAGCATGTGCCTTTTTGCCGAGATTGGCCTGATCCACCCATTCGTAACGGTAACGGACATCCAGGCTGACTTTTCCCGTCGTGAGGGCCTCCGTCAGACGACTTGCCGCGGCGGGCTGGGCCGGTGCCCATGCAAGGGCCGAAAACATTAAACTGAAAATCAAAATTCGAAACTGCCTTGTGTTCATACGATGTGCTTCCTCCTGTAAAGTGAAAGTAAAAAAGGCGTGCTCTCCGCCAATACAGTCCCACAGCATTGTGGAGAGCACGCCTTCGCGCACCAGCAAATACACCCACGTATTTGTGATTTAAAATTTTACTGGTGGATCATTTTGAGCATCCCTCCAGTAAAAACCATAAAAAAAGCCGGGTGCGACTTTCATTGTTCACACCCGGCCTCCAGTCTTCTGGTCAGCCCATTTTATCTGCCCCTCAAACATCACAACCGCTTAAGGGATGGAAATGGTCAACGCCCATTTGTCTTATTTCAAAC
The DNA here is from genome assembly GCA_945787655.1 of Nitrospiria bacterium. Taxonomy (GTDB): domain Bacteria; phylum Nitrospirota; class Nitrospiria; order SBBL01; family JAADHI01; genus JAADHI01. The sequence continues at coordinate 71,790 of CALZIJ010000001.1, forward strand.
GGGTCTTCTCAAGGGTATCGATCTGGACAATTCTGGCATCCTGAATTTTAATTTCCACCGAACCGTGACAAACCCGACCGATGTTTTCAATCACCTGGACAAGCACCTCTGAACTCAAGTGACGCGGCCACCGCTCAGTTTCAATCCCTCTGCTTGTTTTGCAATATGCGCATTCTGCCCACGCTTGCACGGCACTTTTATCATTCATTTCTTGTGAACCTCAGCTTTTGTTGAAAGTTAATTAGCAACCACCGTGCCAAAAATACGCATCCCGGAAAAATCCACGCAAGTGTTTGTAATATCAAGTTTTTTATAAAAAGAAATGAAGGAGGAAAAACCAAGGAATCGGGGAGAAGCATTCAACTTTGTCGTTTTTTCGACAAAAATATTTTAAAGCATCTCCTCTGAACAATACAGATTCTCCCAAACAAGCGCGGCGAATCTCTCGAATAATCGCCCATCCGTGATGGTGCGGCCGGAGCTTGTCTCAAAGGGATGAACCTTCGTGCTTTTCTTTTATCGGGATAAATGACTGGGTCAATAATTTCAAGAAAGATTCAAAACCCAGACTTCTGAAAACGTATAAGCTTAAAGGCCACCGTTTATTTTGTCTGAAAACCATAAGTTGGAACCATACACTGAGAACAATTTGGAAAGATCATTAGATTAGCATAAAATAAATTCATGAAACTTGCTTCGGTCGATTTGAATGTTCAATCCTTTGGTAGGGAAATAAAACGATTTCTCTCAATAATAGATCGCAAACATTGGGAGAGACAAATAGAAAAAATAAAAGCGTCTGAAGGGATATTCTTCAAGAATTACTATCTCTTAAAAAGAAATCCATTACTAGAAGGTATTGAGCAGTATAATCTTTTAAACAACCAGGGGAAATCAATCTGGAAACACCGATCTCCCGAGATAGACTTCCTGGCAAGAAATGCCTTCATAATTAATCGGGTAGTTCATTCTGCCAATGCTTCTGTAAAGAAACAAATATTGGGGAAACTTAGTTGTGATGATATCAGACCAATTTTACATGAGCTGTCCATTGCTATTAGTTTTCTAAGTAATGGATTCGAGGTCGAATTTTCTGAATACGAAGGCAATACAAGGTATGACTTTAACGTAGTGAGGGATTCTATTGAGGCAGAAGTTGAATGCAAATGGAAAAGTGTTGATGCTGGAAGAAAAATAAAAAGAGGAGCATTCTATAGCCTATGCGATGAGATTTTAAAGCAGTGCGGTAAATATAAAATTAAGTGTGTTATTAAAATCCAATGCAAAAGAAGCATCGTCAAGAATCGGGACGCTTTAATATCAATCGTTGAAAAATTGACCTCAGGAATTCGCAATAGAGCTGAAGAAATAGATCTTAATCAAGACCTTTCAGTAACGATTAACTACTTACCGAAGGAACTGGAAATAAAATCTGACCAAGACTTCAGATCGGCGATAGAGCCATTTTTGGCACCGAACTCACATTTGGGAATCCTGAGTAACAATGGGACAACAATAGGAATAGTAGTTGAGAGTGAGGATAAAGATAAAGTATTGGCTTCTATATACAAAGAGCTCAAACAATCCCTAGATCAATTTTCAAAAACCAGACCTGGATTGCTCTCTTGCAATATTGAAGGCATCTATCCTGAAGAATGGGAAGCGCTACAAGGTGAAAATGGCCTTACTACAATGACATCGCGCTTGCTCAATAAAAATGAGGCTGTTCACCTTCATACAATTTCCTATTTGTCAGAAGCCGAAGTCACTAAAGAGGTAAACAGTACGGACTATACATTTCCCACGTTATTTTTTAAAAATCAAAATTGTTTATTTCACAAAGGGGAGGATATTTTTTCTTTAAAAAAATGACGAATGTCAATATTAAACATTATAGATTTTCTATACGACCTTTAGTCTATCCCTTCAGTCACTCCCAGAAACCTTCATATTCTAATTTCATGAAGAGGTGACAGATTCCACAGGGTATCTGGTGTGTTTGAACGGAACCATATTGCGCGATCGCGTTCACTTCTGGACCGGATACCAATAGTATTTCCACGACCTCTTTATAATCCCGTTGCACAGAGAGATGCCCGGCAGTTCCTTCAAATTAAGCGTCAGCTGTAGTAATCAGATCGATTTTTTATTAATGTCCCAGCATGTCCAGCCCAAGAGGGATCGCATTTCCCTGTGCAGTGTACCCTTCACAGCTCAGGGAAAAGGCAAACAAACAATCTATAAGCTGGGCGCTCAAAATTCGTCCCGGTTGACATAGCGTTTATAACAAGTTGTTTTTGAAAGTAGCGGCGGAGGGACTTGAACCCCCGACCCGATGATTATGATTCACCTGCTCTACCAACTGAGCTACGCCGCCATGAAAATTGGGAACCTTATATACCATCTTTTCTTTTCAGCCGTCAATCGAAGGGACAATGCATCCGTTGGCTTTTTTATTTTTAAAAAGTGGTAACGGCGGCTTTTTTATCTCGCTAAGAATTGACAAGGTTTCAGGATTGGGCTATCTTTATGCCCGATTTATCAGGGGTTTTTAATCAAAAAGGAGCGACATTTTGGAAAGAACATTATCAATTATCAAACCCGACGCGGTCAAAAAGAACGTCATTGGTGCGATTATTTCACGGTTTGAAGACGCTGGATTAAAGGTCGTACAGGCCCGAATGCTCACTTTGACAGACGAGAGTGCCGGCGCATTTTATCAAGTCCATAAAGAACGTCCGTTTTTTAAAGATCTTGTCGCCTTTATGTCCTCCGGTCCTTGTTTTGTGATGGTCCTTGAAGGTGAAAACGCGGTTTCTAGAAATCGCGAACTCATGGGAGCAACGAACCCCGCAGAAGCAGAAAAAGGCACCATCCGCGCAGACTTTGCGGACAGTATCGATGCCAATGCTGTACACGGGTCCGATTCATTGGAAAATGCAAACATTGAAATTCAGTTTTTCTTTGGTCAGTAACACGTTTTTATCCCCTGTAATTTGATGATGAGGTCACCCCTGTTGTTATGGCAGACCAGCATTACGATGCTATTTTTGTAGGGGAAGGACTCCTTACACTCGCCGCCGCAGCCACCCTTTCCAAACAGGGCAAGTCAGTACTCCTGCTACGTGGACAAGCTGAAACCGGTCAAGAAATTCCAGGTGAAGCCTTTCAATACTCCCTCGGCCCGTTTATTTATTTCGGATTTGAAAAATGGGGCGCAATGGAGGGTTTTTTTTCAAAGCTGGCGTATCCCATCCCTAGTCTGAAGAAAAAAGGCTTGTTGTTTCATCCGCTTGAAACCTTGCTTCAAGTGGTTTTGCCAAACAACCGGATTAGCCTTCACTCCGATGAAGACGCCTATTATGACGAACTCAAGCGGGAGTTTTCCTCACGCTCGGAAAACCTGAAAACCCTTTTAGGACATATGGCCCGCGAAGCCGCTTTTTATTACCCCTATGTCGGGCAATTTCCTCAGATTGAAACCGAAGGGGTTGCGGAACGCATTAATGAGTGGAAAAAATACATTGATTATTCCCAAGCCATTCAGCAACACCAAAAAAGCCGCGGCATTGAATTGCTGGACACCCATGGCATCAGCCCGCAAGTCCGTGAATATATTAACCTTCTGTTTTTATGTGCTTTTCAAAGGCCGCTTGAAACCAGCTCTGCTTTTGAACTGATGCAATTATTTTCATCTTTAAAAAAGGGCGGTGTCCGGTTTTTTGACGGGCTTCCAACCCTGGTCAATTTTTTTCATCAATTGATTAGATCCTGGGGAGGAACGATTTTATCAGAGGGCGGAACCTCAAAACTGGATACTCGAAGGGCTGATATGGAACAGCTTGTTCTCCTCAAAGATGGAAAAGTAGTCACCAGTCCGCATATCGTGATTATGAAGCCAGTCAATAAAAGCCGGATTAATTTTTATTTCACACTACCGAATCACATCATTCCAAAACCGATGAACGACGTCCTTTTAATGACCTGGGATAAAAATCCGCCGAATACCGTTGAAGACTTGATCACTATTCGCCTGAACCCATTGAAAGAAGATGAAACCGCATCAACCAATGAACGCTTCATGACCGTTTCATTATTGATTCGAGGGGAAGAGCAGATTTCCGAACTATCAAGAAAATACCTTCAAAACCGGGTCATGGAAAGACTGCACTGGCTGATTCCTTTTTCTGAAAAGAAGATCAAAGCAATCACCCTGCCTTTTAAGGCCAAATCATCAGCGGCCTATTTTTTATCCCAAAATGAATGGTCGGGGACAACAAAGGAAGTCATGAAAGGGGTCTTCAGCTACCGCCAACCCAGAGGCCGGAAAAATGTCTACGTGGTGGATTCGGACCGCTCAAATTTTATGGGTTGGGGTACGCCGTTTCTTGCGGGGCACCGTCTCGCGCGCCTGATCGACAAATCAATATAAGATTTTTTAAATCACCATGAAGGGATTGGGCATGAATGTGACGATGAAAATCAGAAAAGACGTAAACGCCACCATGCGATGTTTAAAATCAAGTGGTGTGGGACCATCGATAACGGGGGGATGATTCACTCCGATGAAAGCGGTGAGCACTGCCCAAAGGTACCATCCCTTCCAGCCATTTAATCCCAGCATTAACAAGATCACAATCGCCGCCATCGAAATATAACGGTGTTTATTCCCGAGCAGGGCATACATGATATGGCCGCCATCGAGTTGACCAATCGGAAGTAAATTCAAGGTTGTGACAAAAAACCCAATCCATCCCGCGAAAGCCACCGAATTGAGGGCAATATCATACCCTTCCGGCGGCATCTTTCCCAAGGCTTTGGCGATCATAGTGAAGATCAGCGGATCCCCCAAACGAATCAATGCGATGCCATGCGGGATTTGAACAATTTGGGAAGAGTGTAAGCCGATCGCCACAGCAAAAATAGAGACCACAAAACCGGCAATCGGGCCGGCGGCACCAATATCCAACAGTGCCTTTTTCTTAAAAATAGGGGATTTGATCCGAATAAAAGCCCCAAACGTTCCAATCCCAAAAGGGAACCACGGTCCGGGTACAAAATAAGGCGGGGTCACCTGAACCCCATAACATCTCGAGGCAATGTAATGTCCCATTTCATGACAAAAAAGAATTAAAAGCAGGGTAATCGCAAAAGGGCCTCCCGCCAGCAACTCAACGGGATTCTTCAAAGGGTTGGCACCTTCCTGATATGCGCCCGCCAAAAGGGTCGTCAACGCGGTTAAAATAAAAAGGGTGATGGGAACCAGCAAGGGATGCCGCTTTTTTTTCTTTTCGGAAACATCTGTTTCAGAATGGGGAGGGGGTGGAACTAAAGGCCCATGATTTCCTGCATTTGAATCTTCAGGCGAAATCGGGTTTCCGTTTTGCTCAGCCTTTTGTCGGGGGTTGGTGATTAAGAGAGCTTCGGCATCATCTGTGTTTGGATGTTCTTCTTTTTCATCAAATGCCAAGGGCTAACCTTTCCGTTCAGGGACTGCACGTATCCGCGTCACGCCAGACATTGGCAATTCGACCTGACCTGAAGTGGTTTGTAAATAAATTTCTGCGACTCCAGCCCCAATCAAAGTGCCTTTATAATGAATCCCCTGGTAGGTCACCTCAACTTCTTTGTTTTGGAGAGATTGCAGATCATCCATTATTTTATTATAGTCTCGTTCCATGTCATCCGGCAAGGTTTAAAACCGGGCCGCCATGATGACAACTCTAAAAATGTGTACTTATAAAAAGATGTTCAGGCAAGATTTTTACGTCGGACAGAGCGTTCCGCATCCAAAACCGCCGCCGCGCGAAACAGAACAAGGCCAAGAATTCTGAGGTATAAATTCAAGGTGAGATCAACCTGACCACGGATAATATCCCAATAGCCCACACCTTCAGGAAGCAAGAGGACATCGAGCATCATAGACGCAATAAATAATGCAACGCCTTTCGCCCAATCCTCGTTATATATTTGTCCGGCACCGGGAAAAATCCCGGAAAGAATAATGGCAATCTGAACTGATTTTTGCTTGTGTGGCGGCATGAGACGCTCCAAAAATGCGAATCATAACCAAAAACCATACTTTCTGTCAAAAAAGCATGGAGATGGCAAAAGCCGCTCGTGCTTCTTCCCAGATATCGGATCCATCCAGTTTTGTTTTATCTTCAGAAACCGCCGCACCGACATCAAGGTTAACCACCCAAAGATTCAAGCCAAGTCCGGCGGTATACACCATACCAATATCATTTTCTGCAAGATTTTTATAAAGTCCGCCTCTTAATTGAAGGAACTTGAAAACCTCAAGCTCAAGCCCGGCCCCGATATTCTGCGACTTCAGGGTGTTGCCTGCGCTGGCATCGTTTTTGGTTAAATCTATATCCGCGGCCAGCGTGATATTGTGACGCGGCTTATAAGCAATCCCGGTACGGAGTTTCGCCTCTTCCTTTATGCTGCCAAACTTTGGGGCATTCAGGTTTCTGCCAACCAGACCAAAACGAACGGAAGGGCTTAAACGATAGAGTATTCCCAAGTCGATTCCAAAGTTACTTTTTTCTTCGTACCGATCCAAAGCATCGTCCAGTGCCTCCTCAAAATCCTGACGTAAAATTTCTACGGTACGGTCATAAACCCTGGCTTTCATATATTTTAAGTTGCCCCCGACGGAAAACTTGCTGGAAAGCGCACGGCCGTAAGTCAGCGGAACCTCAAATAGTGCAATGCCTCTGAATCGGAGTGTCGAATTGTTTTGAGAAAGCGGTCCACCCGAACCGGAAGCCGTATTCGCAAGCGTTGCCGCATTGACCGTTTGTGTCACGATATCTGAAGGAGCTGGCACACCGGCCTGAGTCAAGCCATTATCGACGGCATTAATATAGCCGGTTCGTTGTGCGGACGTCCATCCCAGGCCCGCAAGCTGGGTGTCGATACTATTTGCCTGACTGCTCGATAGCGTACTGACACTCAGTGCTGTTGTACTACAGCTTGGACAACCCAAATTGGCTGGATCTGAAAACTCGTTGATCGTAAAGGTGGTGGTATTGTCCGGACCCAGATTATCAAAATCAAAATTGGGTGTCGCGGTCACATCCAATACCAGTTGACCTCCAATCCCGAAATGTCCGGCCTGCACACTCGTACGGGCACTGGCCCTGATACTGGCCGACTGATTGTCCTTTCCTCTGAATTCTTCCAAGGCGCTGAGCAATGCCACAAAATCGGATACTTTCCCCGCAGTCAGGTTGTCATCATCAATTCCGTTAAAATCGATGTCTGTAAACTTGCTCAGTGTTTCTCCAAAAGCATCGTGAAATTGCGCCCCTGCGCCCACTTCAGCCAAGGTTGCGCTCCAGCGTCTTTTGCCATAATCATCTTCTTTTTCATCTTTAAAAAAACCAAAGGCGCCGGGGTTCCAGTAGGCTGCCGTATGGTCATTGGCCACAGCCACATTGGCCCCGCCCATTCCCAATGCCCTTGGACCAACGATTTCCCAGCCGCTGGCCTTAACGGCGGAATCCGGGATAAAAACCAAGAAACTGGCGAACATTATGATCACAAATCGGGTGTTGATGCATCTCATCATCATTTACTCCTTGGTCAGAAAAAGCCTCTGGTTTTTGTTATATCATTACGTACATTCAAAAATTTTTATCATTTCCATATATGAGGGGGGTCACCACCCAAACAGTAATAAATTACCACCCTGGGTTCTGCTGTCAACACTCTCAACGAATACAATCTGTAGACATGGATCGCTTTATCGATTCACAGGATGCACTAACAAGCAATGTCCACAGCCCTGTTAAAATCCACTATTTTAGTTTGTCCATGTATTGTTGACCTCTGTCAATGCTTCTACTATCCTTCAAAAGAAGGGACAATCCATTAAAAAGGAAATCATTTGGCATCCTACTCTATAATTATTCCTGCATATAATGAGGAAGCCTTGCTTCCTCACTCACTTCAAGCCATCAAAGAAGCCATGCGGGCAATAGATCTGCCGGGTGAATTGATTGTGACCGATAATCATTCAAGTGATCAAACGGCGGCCGTTGCACGGCAGCACGGGGCAACAGTTGTTTATGAAGCCGTGAATCAAATCTCTCGTGCTCGCAACACCGGAGCACGGGCAGCAACAGGCCAATACCTGATATTCGTGGATGCGGATACGAAGATATCCGAAGATTTGTTACGCACAGCCATAGAAAACCTTCAGAGTGGAAAATGCGTCGGCGGAGGCGCGTTGGTTACTTTCGACCGGGAAACCGGATGGATGGGGAAATGGATGATCCGGTTTTGGATGTGGGTTTCCCTGAGGTATCAACTCGCAGCCGGAAGTTTTATCTACTGTCTGCATGCCGCCTTTGAAGACGTGGGCGGGTTTAGTCAAGCCGTTTATGCGGGTGAAGAAATTCTCCTGACCAGTGCACTCAAAAAATGGGGACAGCACCACCGGAAACATTTTGAGATCATCACTGACTTTCCCGTGCTGACCTCTGCCCGAAAACTCGATCATCCCGCCCGTGTGGTTTTAGCGACACTGATCTGTATCTTCTTCCCTTTTTCAATCTACTTTAAAACCCTCTGTGGATATTGGTACAAACGGGCAGCAACCCGGTCCTAAAACTCCGCACTGACAAACACCCCAAAAATACTGCGCTGGTAATCATAAACGGGAACATTCGAGTGATTGTTCTGGTAGAGATATTGGGCGGATAGGGTTAAAATCTCCGTCATGGACCTTGAAACCATTCCTATAAAAAGAAAATCATTATCTTCCCGCTCCACCTGGGGAGTGGCGGCACTGTTTAAGTCTGTATAATCCCGGCGGACCAGGTCCGTTTCAAAGGAAAAAACCAGCGTTTTCCATGAGGGCAGAGTCAGTCCAAGATTAATACGGTGACCATAATAACTCCAATCATCCTCGTCCGCACTGTTTCCTGCGTCTTCTATTTCAAACTGATATCCCCCAAAAAAATGTCCTTTGTCTCCAAACAACACAATGTGATTCGCCCCGAACTGGTGGATATCGGCATCCCGATTGGTATTCCCCGCAAACAGCGGCTCGATATTCTCAAAACTTTTATGACCATATCTGTAAACAAACTCACTGTAATGATTGTTTTCATGTTTGACAGCGAAACGAGGGCCAATCCCGTGATGTTTTAAATAACTATCCCCTCCCAGTGAAACATATTGAAACTCGTAAACCAGACTCAGTTCATGCACACCGATTTGACGTCGTCCCGTCAGAATGAGCTGATGGTCCTGGATATTAAAATCGTCCAGATTGCTTTCAAAATGCACATTTTGAAAAAACCGATATTCAATGGTGCTGCTCCACTGGTCTTTCTTCAGCCAATCATATTGCCCTTTTAAATAAAAGACTCCCAGGAAATCATCCTTATCCGTAATACCGGAAGAGACCGCGCCGCCCCCCGGATCAAGCACCACATTGTCATCGTATTGAAACCCGAACGAGGTCAAAATCTTCCAGGGCTTTTTATCTACGGATTCGCTTTCGATCAGCCGAATAAAATCCTGGGCCGGACCCGAAAACTCCCCCTGAGGCTCCAGAGCCAGCACTTCCTGAAATTTTACTTTTGCCGAATCCGCAGCACCCGCTTCATATTCAGAAATACCCGTCTGGAAACTCACAAGGGTCGCAAGGTCCGGATCAAGTTGAACGGCTTTCTGAAGCTTGAGATCGGCCTCTTTCGGTTTTCCATTTCGACGCAGAATCAGCCCCTGATAATAATGAACACGGGCCCGTCCCGGATCGACCGATTCTACAATTTGAAGCGCCTTCATCGCGTCCTCATCTTTTCGAATTTGAAAATAGAGCACCCCCAAATCAAACCGGGCCGGGATGAAGGTCCGATCGATGGACAGCGCTTTTTTAAACTGGGCTTCTGCTTCGCGATCCCGGTTAGACCGTGCCTGCACGACACCCAGATAATAATGCGCTTCCACTCCGTTGTTGTCCTGTGCAATCGCCGATTCAAATTGCTCCAATGCCGCATCAAGATTGTTACGATTCAGTTGCGCCACACCGGTCGAAAGAAAATCATAGTATGGCCCATTAACTTCGGCCTTTAGCACTGCGGGCATGCTGAATATGAACAGAACGGTCAGAAAAAAAAGTCGACTTCCAGGCTTGGACAATAACATGTGTACTCCTAAAATTTATTGATTATCGGCCTTTGCATCAAGGCACTTTAAAGATTTCTATTTGGTCTATTGCAAACCCCTGTGTAGACGGTCTGTTGTTTGTCATATCAATTGAAATTTCAGACAAATCACAGCTTGTTTCCGTATCGGGCCCGGGCACGCAAATTTCGAAACCCTCGTAAATGTCTTTCCCGTCAACACGCAAACTGGAAACTTTTTCATCAAAATCGAGTGTAAATTCAAATAATTGAGAAACCCCCGCTTGCCACGGCACGACGCTTTGATCAATAAAGGAGACACCTTCTTCATCATAGATAAGGCCTGTCATGAACGCGCGAATACTGTCTCGAACAATGATCGTGACATTCGCATTCGTCAAGGTACTCGTCACCAGTGACCGCCATCGGATCAGATAAACACCGGTATTCGGCGGCTTTCCAGCCACCAAGCCATCCAAACCAAAACGGCCTTCATCGGAGACATTGAGAACAAGCGGTTTTTCGCCCAAATCACCCGCCTTCTCCTGTACCAGAATGGTGCCGTCCAGGTCCGGGTTTAAGCGTAATTCAAGCTGGTCCCCCTCAGGGTGTCCGGGAAGTGTTGTGTTTGGCGGTTTCGCCACATCGTCCTGATCAAAGAACGCACGAAAAATAGCAGTGGACCTGAAATTGGCTGTCACCGTTTTGTTCGCATCCATCGTAACATTGCACGACGTAAAGCCCGCGCCGTCACAACCCGACCAGTCCGTAATCGTAAAATCGGAATCCTCGGCAGGCTCCGCTGTAAGCGTGACATTCCGGCCGAACGGAAAATTGGCCGAAACCCTGGTGCATCCACTGCCGCAATCAATGCCCCTCGGTGTGCTAAAGATGCGTCCACTGCCTGTCCCCGTTTTAATCAGGGTTAAGGTTCGCGTATCCAGGGTAAAGCTGGCTGTACAGCTTTTGTCCCGATTCATCGTCACTGACCCGCCTTCGCATTCTGCGGCATCCGGCCCGCTCCAGCCCGAAAAGGTTGAGCCGGGACTCGGATCAGCACGCACCGTCACGACACTCCCAAAATCATACGTCCCCGCACCACTTATTGTCCCCGAACCCGTGCCTGCAGTCGGCAGGCTTAAGCTGTGCCTGACCGTGACATCGTCATCCTGATTGGTCACAAAAACAGTGGCTCCCTCACTGCCATAATCCGGATCGCTGCTTGTTGCCGACAAGATAATTTCATAATTCTGAGGACCATCCACAATCGTGTCGTTTACACCGGTAACGACGACCGGTTGGGGTGTTTTCCAGTTTGATGCATCAAAACTGAGGGATGCAGGAGAGGCGGTGCCTTCTGCCGGTCTGTTTGATGTCAGCACGATGGACACGTCGCTTTCGGGTTGTGTACCGAGGGTGACCATAAAGGTATCAAAACCGCCTGCTTCCGTGGTCACCAGTCCGGTGTCCGGTGTCGCGCGGATACCGATATTGCATGCGCCATCGGGGGTTTGTGTGGCGCCGCCATCATCTACATCGCTATCAATTTCTAATAAAATATCGACACCCGGAATGGTGTCCGTATACGTGCCCACGGTGGGCGGCTCATGATCCCATTGATTATTCTGTGCGAAAAGAAGCGTCCCCGTATTCACAAACAGATCTGCATCGATATTACAACTCAGGATGTTTTGTCCGATACTCCCGCCTTCGCTTCCCAAATCCGGGGCCGCGGTATCGAATACGGACACCCCGGTCAGATTATCGGAGATGATATTGCGCTCAAGCACGGGGGCGGCTTCATCCATGATTTCGATGCCTGTAACGTTTCCAACAAAGGTGTTTCCTGTAATGCGGGGCATTGCGGTTCCGCTGACCCGGATGGCCTGAGAAAATCCCCTGAAATCATCTTCCCCAAAAACGTTGTTCTGAATCAGAGGCGCACCGGCATTATTCGCCAGGATGGCGATTGGCGATAAACAGTCTCCCGCGCAGGTGGTCTTAAAGATATTGTTTGTAATGATGGGCGCGGTCCCGTTGGTTTCAATAATGCGTTCAAATGAGGGGCTGCTTTGAATGGTAAATCCAGTCAACGTGGCATTGTCCGCACCCTCTATCGCCGTGCTCGTTGTTGAACCCGGAAGCACAAAATCAATGATCGCCGGACCATCCGGCCCTGACGCACTGCTTAAAATGACTCCTGATTTTAATGGGAGCGGGGCAATTTCACTCCCGGTACCTGAACCAAAAGCATAGACACCCGGCGCGGCCAGAACCATTTCCCCCGGCGCCGCCAAGCGCATCGCATGGGTCAAGGTTCTACAGGGCGCCGTTTCGGTCCCGCAGTCCGGGGTGTCCTCACCGATGGACACACTCACATGACGAACCCGACCAAACAGGGTCACAGCGGATTCATCAAAATAAAGCGCAGGATCGGTATCACTGGCCCCTTTGACGATGATGGGCAAGGTAGAGGGCAATCGGTCCGGGGCTGTATAAATCGCCGTATTCACATCGGATGGCGTGATTGTGCCGACTATTTCGTTTCCGTTTGGTTCATTATTGACAAACCATTGCGTTTCATTATGGTCAAGGAGGGGGTGAATTGTGGTGCTGAAGGTTTGAGTCTCCCCTATGGCGACAGCGACTTCTTCGGGGTCCAGTGCAACCGGCGGTGAAACCGTGATGGGCAAAGTGATTTGTGGGCCCACTTCCAGATCGGTGACTGCCCGGCCGTAAAACTGGACCTTCCCTTCTGCATCAAAAGCATCCACAGTGAATGTGCGGTCTTCGCCAGCCAAGACATTTAGCGTCAGTGCTACAGGCTCACCCGGCGTGACTTTGGCGGCATCTCGCGCCAATTCAGTGTTGTTGGCATTGGTCACCACAACCCGGACTTCCTGGATAACCGGAGGTGCGCCTGTCGCCATACGGGTTTTGGTCGACCCTTTCTGTCCCACATTGCTGATGTCGATTGAAATCCCGACAGCCGTTGTGTTTTCAGAACCTGCGTTAGGGGCAGCCCCTTCCTGACCGCAAGAGGACATTAAAAAAAAGAAACACAACAATAAAACAGGGAACAGGCTTAAAGCAGGTTTTTCAAAAACTTTTTTGTTCGCAATGCGCATTTTTAAACTCTTTAATTTTGTTAACTTACTCCGGTTTATGGAAAATCAATCACAACCTCGACAGGAACTGTGGTGCCGCCGGCACCACAGGGGGGTGTGCAGGTCGGCGGCAATACAATTGGACGCTCGATATCGGGAAACCGCGTTGTCGGAATACGCACTGCTGCTTCAAAACGAAAGGGAAGCTCCCGGGTTTTATCAATGGACTCCGCTCCTGAAATAATTTGATCCATCGGCAATAACAACAAAGGGGTTTCCAGCAAGGCTTTTCTTGCAATCTCAAAATTCGGGTCTTCCTCAAGGGCCAACACAAAAGAACGGGCGGCTTCCCGGTAATTGTCTTCATCGAAATGTTCCAACCCTTCGGAAAAATGCTGAAAGGCCACAAAGTTTTTGGTGTGTATCTTTTCAATGGCCAAACGGGTTTGATCATCCAGGCTTTCCGGGCAATACCCAATACCGCAAAGCAATTTAAAAACAAGCATTTTTTCCAGCGTATAAAAAGAAGCCAACTCCCCCGTGGTATCCACTGTGGAGACATTCTTTCCACTTTCGGTTTGGGTCACCGTGGCGTCGATCCGCATTTTTTCATCGTCCAGGTCTAACAGGCTGCCAGAGGTAAAACGGGCCGCGCCCACGAGTTTACCCATTCGGGGAGCGCTTAAATCACTGACAAGACCGGACTTCGCAAGCTTGAGTTCATTCAGAACCGCCTGAATCTGAATACGCTCAACAACGGTCAAGCCCTTCACTTTTGCAAGATCCGTAATAATCATCGCCGCAAGGCCCTTCGAGAGCGGGGCATAGGTCTCCGATCCTTTGTTTTCAAAGGGATAGACTGCAATCGCCTTCGGATCCAACTGCGTTGCAAGTTGTTTTTCCTGACTAATTTGTTCTTTGGCCACCCGTTGGGCTTCCTGTTTTAAAAGCTGGGTTAAATATTGTGAAATCTGACGTCCGCTTTCACTCCCTTCTTCAAGCTGAACATAATTTTGCCAGGCCTGAATGGCCAGGGATTGATTCCCTAATCGAAGGTGGCTCAACCCCAGATAGAGGGATTGTATGGCGCTCCAATCCTCAGAACCTCCAAGCGCCGAAACCACGTCATTGTATTGGCCGGCACTGTAAAGTTTTTTAATCTCTTGGTCGTCAATGCCGGGAATCGCCCAACTGCGGACGGGCATGAACACCATGATCAAGATAGACGCGGTTAACAAGCGCCGTAAAAACATGTCTTTTTTAAGCAGATGAAAACCGCCTTGCACTGTATTATTTTTCTGGAACATAATGACTTCGCTCCTATTATTTAATCCTTTTAAAGGATTAGCTCACTTCTATTTAAAACTTAAAGTTCCCATTCCTTTTATTGAGAGGCATCATTCTCCCCATGCAAACCACACGAGATTTCCGGATTCATTATCTTTCGGTCCGTTCCATACCGAGAAAACCCGGCCCGCGCGGTCAACTGCGATGGAGGCATCCAATTTCGGGAAACCTGCCACATCACTGATTCTTGAAAATGAAAACGGCGCACCCTCTTCCGTGCTTTTGGCCAGATAGACCAAGTCATCTGACCCCTCTTCCACAAAGGCGATGTATATGCCGCTGGCCCCATCCCACGCAATGCTGGGGGAATGTTGCAAAGGCAAAGATTCCTGATCTAGACGTCGTACTTCTTGATCAAGGCCAAAAGAGAAACCTGTGGTGTCTATTTTCCCGATATCAAAAACAAGTTCAATACAGCCGTCTCCGCAACTGTCATTTTCCCAGACAATGTAAAGAGTGCCTGGAGGGCCGGGCGCTAATGAGGGACGCATGGACATAATGGCATCAAAACCGCTGAGGTCGTTGACTTGAACACCACTTGAAAAAGACCCTCCGCCATCCACTGACGCGGCGGAAAAAAGTGCGGTTTCAGGCGGCATAATAACGGCTGCACTTTCAATTGCTTCATCAGCGTGCTCTGTCCAGGCCGCAAAGACAACACCCCCTTCCGAAATACTTAAGACTGGAGATTTTTCAGCGAGTGTTTTCTGTGAAAGCGGTTTCGGATTTTCATCGATCACGGTGCCATCGGCTTTCAAGCGCTGATAATAAATATCGTAGTTTGTTAATTCCGCCTTTTCCGCCCAAGCCGCAAAAACCGTCCCATCAGGCGCCACTGCAATGCTGGGGTTCGGTTCAGGGGCGCCATTTTTCATCAGTTGTGTTGCCTGAAAAACACTGTCTTCCTGGTCTTGAATCAAAAGCCACACGAATGTGCCCTGCCCCGGGATGGTTTCTTCGAGAATAATATAAACCTCGCCCTGGGGTCCGATCGCAATCGCCGGTTTTTCTGCACTCCCCCCGGTACAGGAAAATATCAGTTCCGGGTTTGTCCAGTTAAACCTGTTCTGGCTTTTGGCAAAGAAGATGTTGGTGCCGTCACTCCACGTGGCGTAAACAGTGCCCTGATAAAAGGCGGTGCTCCTTTGTCCCGAAGAACGGGTTGAGGCTTCTGGGTCTGAAATCGGCACATTCTCAGAAAAGCGGATTTGTGGTCCGGTCATCACCCTGACCATAGCCATGTCACTTGAAACAGGGTTGGTTTGACTCCGTGCCTCAATACGGAGTTCAAACGGAACGCCGATCAATGCCTTGCTCGTATCCACCGGGATTAAAGACGGCGCAGTATAAAGGCCCTCTGAGTCAATCGTTCCCAGAATATTATTTCCACCGACCACGTCATTGATCGTCCAAGACACACCGGAGGGATCAATCCCATTTAAAGTAAACAATTGACTTTCCATTTTAGGAACAACGGCCGCCCGGGGCGATATTTGGAATTCAGGATTTTTAAGGTTGATCTTCGCCGTTCCAAAAACCGTTGAATCTGAGCGACTGACGGCTTTGAGTGTCAGTAAATTAGCCTCCGGGAATGACGCAGGCGCTGTGTAGATTGCGGTGTTCCCCTGAATCACGAGCACACCTAAGGCTTCACTGCCTCCAACAATATCATTCACCGACCAGGTCAATTCGGGATCGGAAAGCTGGCTGACATCGGCTGTAAAAGTCATTTGACTTAAAAGCTCTACCGTTGCATCTTTGGGAGTAATGATGATGGACTCTTCAGGGGGAGCGGGGGTCGTCCGGCTCATCTCGATTGTAATCGAAACAGTCGTCCCCGGGAAAAGATCAACGGTTTTTTGACCTTCGAAAATCAGATCCCCTTCTCCATTGGTTTTTGAAAATGCTTCTACGATGAAAATCCGGTCGAAGCCTGCTTCCACTTCCAGGGGGACAGAAAGTGATTCTCCCGGAATCACATTGACCAAAGCGGTCTCTGCTGCGGGAGCGCCTGTCGATGTGGCCACTTGCACCCGAACGGACTGTACCTCTTCGCTCGGTGGTTTTGATCTTTTTAATGACGACGCGGTCTTATTGTTTCCTGCCGTCGTCAATTCCAATGTCACTCCCGCAGAATGATTACCGGCAGCAGGTTGTTCTTGACTGCACCCACTTAAGGAGAAAAACGCGAGAACGCATGGCAACAATAACCTGTATCCCGTTTTCTGAATTTGCATATTGATCCTTTATTCCGGCTTATAACCCACACCAGAATGACAAATCTTACAATGAATAGGGTTCATATCAGCTCGGCCTGGACTCTCCGAGTGCACTTTTTGCAGACATCATTCGATGGCCATCATCATCAAGGTTTCCATTCGTATCTTTGCGCGCTGGTTTTCAGGGTTAATTGAAAGGGCCTTTTGGTACGCCATCATCGCTTGGTCAATATTATTTTCCTGTTCATATTTCAAACCAAGCTGCAAGTAATCTTGGCTGCTCTTGGGTTCAAAAGTGGTTTTCCCGGTTTTTTTTAGAAAAAGGCGGCTCGTTTTTTCCGAAAAAGAGCGCTCCAGAATCGGCCTTTCCGCGACTGTACCGTTCATTGAATACGAACCGACAATTTCCCCGCTCTGCACTTCAACGAAACGTGCATCAAGCCGAAGGTTTCCAAAAATTTCACTGTATTCCCCCATCAGCAGGTAATGCACCCCCAATAATTGCCCCAGTTGAAGACGCCCTTCTTCATTGGTGATGCCTTTGCTCGATAGGGAAAGTTCGCTTAGAAGCTGATCAATGGATTCCCGGTCGATCAGTGAAATCCCCGAAACCCCAAAAAGTTGTTCTGAAATACGATCCGCCACGGTTCTTGCCAGGCCCAGCGTTTCGGGTGAATGGCTGATACTGTGATCCTCAAAAGGTAACACGGCCACAGTGAGCACTTGTGGCGGTTTAGGCGCTGGACTGATGCGCGTAGATTTTCCGGAACACGCAGGTACCATACTCAATGTCACGGACAAAATCAAAAGATGTTTAAAAATTTTTAGACCCTTTTCCCACATTCTCGAGTACTTTTTGATCCTTTAGAATGGGTGCGTTTTTTTCAGTCAGCTTCCCGTAAGACATCCCTTCTTCAACAGAAACAATCTCAAGCAGTCCGACTTTTTTCTTGCGATGGCCAATCACTTTTCCATCAATAATAATGGCCTCTCCATCTGCGATAATTTTCATCACGGTTCCGGTCTGAAGACCATGCTTTCGGCCCAGATTAACGATCACCTGTTGACCTTCTTCAACCAGCGCAATCTTTCCCCGCAGCGGATAGGAGTTTTGAATGCGTTGATTCAACGATTTTCCGGTAGACTCGGCCAGCGCCATCAGGTTTTTATTCGGTCCCATTTCATCGGCATAGGCAATCTTGACAGCAGAGGTTTCAGGGTCGATGACACGAAGGCTGAGCCGAATACCGTTAGGAATTTGCACCAGTTTTCCAGTGACGATCAGCCGTGCGGCAAGAATTTTACCCAGTTTCAAGGCCGTTTCAGGGTCGGCCAAATCCGAAGAACCCAGTTTGAGTTCGAGAAGAAGTTTCTCCAGTATTTCACGCTCCACAACAGAGACACGCGAGTTGGACATCATTTGTTGTGCAATTTCCTGTTGAAGGACTTCCGCCATCCCTTCCCGCAGTAAACCGCCGCCAATGGATTTCAGCCCTAAAAATGCGATCGTCATCGGTCGGGAAGACCACCTATCCATCATCGTTTCTGGCTGCTTATCCCCTTTTTTAAATCGGTCGGCCAGTTCATTCACAAGCTCATCCACTCGTTTCTGCCGGGCCATGTCTTCTTTAAAATCAAGGTGTTGCACAATCCGTTTTGTCAGCAATTGCGCGACTTCGTCGGCCGGGTTTGCGGTCAGTGCTTCCTGATAAAAAGCCAATGCCTTTTGGGGCTGCCCCTGTTTTTCATAAAGAGCACCCCGATTGGTCAATATTTCAGAGGAAAACGGGTTTTGGTTCACTGCTTCCTGGTACATTGATTCGGCCTGATCATATTCCCCGCGTTCCGAATGAATGCGTCCGGCCTGGTTATAAGCTTCTGCGCGCTGCCAGTCATTGCTTAATTTTCCTTCAATGGCTTCGTTATATTCAGACAAAGCCCCATTTTGATCTCCACGGCTGGCCAGGACGTTGGCCTTGATAAGATGAACCAGGCCATTTTCAGGGTCATCTTTTTTTATTTCCTCAGCCACCGCGATGGCTTGAGCCGTTTCTCCTTTTTCAAGGTGTATTGCAGCCAAACCTTCTTTCCCTAAAAGGGCCTCTGGTGTATTTAATGACACGACCTTTGAAAAAGCATCTTCAGCCCGATCGAGCTTGCCTTCTTTTAAAAAGACTTCCCCTAAACCGGTTTGTGCGGCCACATTCTCTGGGTCTTTCTCCAAAACCTTTGCATAGAGGTTTTTGGCGAGCGCATTCTGTTTTAACTGCATACTTCTCTGCGCGACCGTGGTCATAAACTGTTTTGAAGAAGGGCCTCCACCTTGAAGCGTATCGGTCACCCGGCCGCCAGGGCCAAGAATAACCGTGGTCGGAAGAATAATCTGGATATCGTAATCCTTAAATATTTTTCCCTGATCTTCGATGACCGGGAAAGGCAAGTCCGCTTTTTTTAAATATTGGCTTAACCCTTTTGACGACCCTTTGCTAATGGCAATCACCTTAATCCCGGCTTTTTTGTAGAGTGAATATTGGGTCTTGATTTCTTCCAGCCCGCGTACCGAAGGTTTGGAGGGGTGTGTAAAAAAATAAAGGATCGTCATCGGGGATTTTTCACCGGATTTCAGTGCGTTGAAGGCCGGGGGGACACTTCCTTTATTAAGCGCAGCGTCGACCGTCGAATAGCCCGAAAAGCTAAGAAGAATCAGAGCAAATATCATCCAATTTCTATATTTTTTCATGGCTTCTCCTCCAGTAATTTCAGGTTAAGTGGCGTTTTTTGACCAGAGGGCACATCAATTGTCGCTTCCAGGGCATGGTATCCTTTTTTAGAAACAACCAGCTCGTGAGAACCCGCAGGCAAGGCCAGCGACACAGGACTCGTACCTTTGTGAATGCCATTAATCTCGATATCCGCCCCGGTGGGTGACGTTGCAAAAATGACCTCGCCCGTCAGCATTAAAGGCGGCGTCTTTTCCAATTTCTGTTCTTTTAAAGTATTGGATTTTACTTCAATATCCGATTTTGGGGCCTGCCCCTTACGCGCGGGTTTCAGAAGGGGAGAAGGCTTCGTCAACTCAGGCTGTGAAAGAGGGGAGGGTATTTTTGAAACTGAACCGGCAGAACGGGGTTCATCCTTCACCGGCCTTTGGATGACAAACAATATCGCAAAAACCGCAAGTACGGCCACCGGCAACACATATATTACCGGCCTCTTCCACAAAACCCTGCCCCTGTTTTTCGGAGATATTGCGGTTTTCGGGGAGTCACCAGCCCCCTCTGAAGAAAAAGTGTTCGCCACCACTCGGGTTTCAAGCATTTTTTCCAGATCTGTAATTTCTTCAGTCATCGATTCGCTTGTGGATTGATCAGAAGAAAACTCGGCTGTCTCTTCAAGTGATAGTAATAAGGCATCCGCCATCTCCAGGCCTGAAGAAAAACGGGCATCGGGTTCTTTTTCCAGAGCGCCCATGATGACGGCACTTAAAGATTCATTGGTGGTATCGGTCACCAGATAGGGCGCATAGGGCGTATGATTTAAAATCTGGTGCATAATGCTGGTCACTGAATCCCCATGAAACGCCTTTTGTTGTGTCAAAAGTTCATAAAGTAACGCGCCCACGGCAAAAAGATCAGAACGTCCATCCAGTATCTCTCCCCGGCATTGTTCCGGGGACATGTATTGAGGCGTACCCGCCAAGTGATTGCTTTGTGTCAGACCGATGCTATCCAGGCGTGCGATACCGAAATCTGTAATTTTAACCGTTTGCAGATCTTCTGAAAGCAGGATATTTCCGGGCTTAATGTCCCGGTGGATCACATCTTTCGTATGGGCAAAATGAAGCCCCTTACAAACTTGAATACCGATGTGAACAATTTGCTCCGGCGTGAAGCGGGTTTCTTCTTTGATCAGTTTCGCCAGGGAAGTGCCTTCAACATACTCCATGACGATGTAGGTGTTATTTGATGAAGTATCTTCCCAGACATCAAAAATGGTGACGATATTGGGGTGGATCAATCGTCCGAGCGCACGAATTTCCTGTTCGAACCGGCGGCCTGCACTTTCATGCGCTTCCAGAATATGGGGCCTTAAACACTTTAATGCCACATCACGATTAATTTTCGGATCTTTCCCGCGAAAAACGATTCCCATCGCGCCGCGCCCGATTTCTTCAATCATCTGATAACGCATTGGTGTTTCCATTTTGATCCCTTATTGTTCAGCTTCCACGGCACTCAACCACTGACCAACCTGAACGGCATCCGCTGATCTGGGTTTTAATTCCAGATATTTCCGATAATGCATGGCCGCCTGCTTTCGTTTATTCAAATGATTATCATACAGAATACCCAGATTGTAGTGCGCCTCGGCATACCCTGGATTACTTAAAACAGCTCTTAAATATGCCGTTTCCGCGGCTTCATACTGTTTAAGTCTGCGATACACCTCGCCTAAATTATTCAGGGCCTGAGGCGATTCCGGCCAAAAATTACTACTGCTTAAGAGGGCATCCGCCGCGTCATTATAGCGTTTTGCCTCGGCAAACAAGTTTCCTATTTGCAGGAACGTTTCACCGAGAAAATGCCGGACTTCCCGCGCAGGCAGCGCAAAAGCGATCCCCTGCGCATGTGGAAGCATGCCAACAATGACCCCCAGGACTTCTCCTCCTTTGTTCAATAAGGGCCCGCCGCTGCTTCCAGGATTAATGGCCACATCGGTTTGCAAGAGGTATTTATCACCAATTCTCCGTTCCGGGGCACTGATAATCCCTTGTGACGCAGTGTGATTAAGGCCAAAAGGACATCCCACAGCCAAAACAGGGTCGCCCGCCTGGGGAGATTTTTCGCGATTGAAACCCAACGGTTCCATACCTTGAAAGGGAATTTGAAGCAGTGATAAATCAAGCGCATCACTCACTGAAAGCAATGTTGCCGGGTAAGTGCTCCCGTCCTGAAATTGCGCGGTCAGACGGATTGCACGTTTTACCTGATGACCGCTGGCTAAAATGTAGCCGCCTTTCCCGACCATGAACCCACTGCCTTCAACTTTTTTTCCACCTGCCGTGCCGGTAATGCAAACAACCTGGGGGAAAACACCTCTTTCCACAGGGCGGCCGGCAGACGACTCCGGCACGACTGGGGAAACTATGGGTGGCTGCAAGAGTTCCCCGGCCAAGGGATCAGGCGCGGTATGAGATAAATTTCGACGATTAAACGACCCTTTTTCACCTGCGATCCGGGTTAATTGGGCTAACTTATTTTGGGCCTTGGGGGCAAGCGGGTGGCCGGGGGCCATTTTTAGAAAGCGCCGATAATGAAAAATGGCCTGAACGGTGTCTTTTTTTTCAAAAGAATACAGATTTGCAAGATTATAATGCGCTTTGAAGTGTTTCCTGTCGATACGAACCACCTCACGGTAATTCATAATGGCATCGTCTATTTTTTCCATACGCTGGTAAATCACACCCCGCTTAAAATAGGCTTCCGTATTTTCGGGGTCATGTTGAACTGCTTTATCCAGATGAGAAAGGGCTTTTTCCCAATTTCCCTGGTCATAGGCAATCAACCCCTCTTCGAGGTCAGTGGGCCCTGTGCCAGTCGGCGCAACGTGCCGAAAACAGCCCGTGAGTCCGGTTAAGGCAAAAACAAAGATTACGGTATTGAGGATATTTTTAGTCATTTTCTCGATTATGTTTTGAATAAAGGTTTATTTTTCGTCCATTTACTAAGGGCATTCTAGGACAGCCCACCTATATCGTCAAGGGTTCTTATGAGACTGTTTTTACTCAAGGACTGCATAGGCTTTATCACTATGATTTAAACGTGTGATCTCAGCTCCAGTCGGACTTCCATTGTTCAATCCCGGTTGAGTCACAGGTCGGGCAAAGCGTACGATATCGCCTTTTTTCGGCAGCACACTCCCCCGGACCATCCGCGCCTGAGAAAACTTTTCTTTGCTTGAAATGACCCCCAGTTCCCCAATCGGGTTTTCGATTAAGCCGACGACCTGATTGGTTTCTGGATCGGTCAATACTTTTTTTATGGAAAAAACAGAGAGGCGGTCACCGACCTGCACATGCGCATTTGTCCCTGCATTAACATAAACAACCTGGTTTTCCACGTGAATGACTTTCCCCAGCCAATTTGAATAAGATTTCAGCCGCTCCTGAACGGCACCTAAAACAAATCGAAGGGATTCTCCAATCACTTTTCGGGTCGCTTTTCCCAACGGTGTTTTGTGAAATGCATCCCCGCCAAAAGTAAAAAGCGGAAAACTGAAATCTACAGCGAGCGCTTTTTCCCAGGATCGTCCTTCCGCACGGTGTGAACTTAAGATCTCTCCTGTGGACGTATCAATGATTCTTAAATCAATGCCCACATGTGCGGCAGTGAATTCGCCTGAAGCTTTCGGGAAAATACCAGCCAACCAGCCTGCCCGTGCGCCGCCGCCGACGGCTTTTTGCTCAAACTCGGTCACTTGACCCACAATTAAATAATCCACGCCAAGCAACTGGCCGACTTGGGCCGCGGTCTCTTTCGTGACCAGTTTGGAATCCGTCAATTCCTGCTCCCGTAAAATTTGAGAAAGGATGGCCCGTTCCACCACAATCACCTGACCGGAATCAATGAGTTCCGTGACCAGTTGCGCAGAAAGCCCGCCACCAATATCCCAACCGCCGTAAACTTGCGCAAAACGGTCTGTCGCGCCAAAACGGGCCACCGCGACCCGCACCTTGGCGCCCCCGGCTGCCTCTGCTGGCGATACCCATACGGGAAAAGTAGAAAACAACCCGACGATAATGAAGAGGATGACGGAATATATTTTTTGTGTCTTTTTCATGACATTCTCCTCGCCTTTAAATGTTTTTAACATCGTTTTTCCGTTTGATTAATAATATTGACATTCACTTCGTTATTGATACTGCCGTCATTGTCTTCCACATTTGCCTCATTGCTGGAATCGATCACAACATCTCCCAGAATGACGACACCGCCTTCTCCAGTCACTTTTTCCAGGCGGGAGCGCGCGCGGTCCGCCGCCGTACACTCCACATCGGGCGGAGTAGACGGGAAGACATTCGCACGAACGCGGATTTGTTTTTCAACACGTTCCTGACGTTGCCGCACCCCGCGCAATTCTTTGGAAAATGCTTTTGCTTCTTTTTCTTTTTTAAGTTCTTCCGGTGTTTTTTCTTTTTCGTCTTCCTTTTCGGCCTCAGCCGATTCCTGTACTGCTGCCTCACTAATAATGGGAGGGGCCGCAAGACTTTGTCCTGTCCGGCCTCCAAATAAGACTGCTAAAAGGAGAAGAAATATCGTTGTCATGATTGGCTTTGTTTTCATAAATGCTCTCCTTTCAGATGGACTTAATATTTTGTTTGCCGTATTTAACATTATCGATTGCTCGTCGTGGTCGTATTGTTTGTATTATTGTGACTCTTGTTCACACCCATGATGATCGTGCTCGACGTGGTGTTAATGTCCCCGGAGTTGGAACCACCGACAGTTACCGAATTAGAGGTATTCATTTCAACACCGCTTACGACCACACTGTCTCTTAAGTTTCCAAAGTGCTGGGTCCGCTCTTCATTTTGCGCCTCTTCATTCGGCAGTTCTTCATCATCTTCCAGATAGGCCTCGGAAGTGTCTTCCTCACAGGACATCAGGCATCCTGCTTCAATGAAAGAGACATTCCCCAAAAAGACCAGTATTCCAAGTATGAATGCG
Source organism: Nitrospiria bacterium (assembly GCA_945787655.1). GTDB lineage: Bacteria > Nitrospirota > Nitrospiria > SBBL01 > JAADHI01 > JAADHI01. Next base: position 96,335 of record CALZIJ010000001.1, read on the forward strand.
ATAAATCTTTTTTTGTCCATTTTTCCGGTCTCCTTAATCAAATATCGACAGGGTTTTCATCTCATCTCCGGGAGGAGGGAAATCCCTTCCTCCCGGAGGAGAAATCCTGATCACGACTGGTTTACGTTAAACTCGGTGGTTGTCCGGGAAAAGTTATCATGGCTTTTGTCTACACCCTGCATCAGGGCTGTGGAGTTGGCCTGAACCTGGCTACCGACAACATCCCCTCGGACGTGGGCGTGGGTATCCCCGGCTTCGACAGTGACGTCTTTGACCACGACACTGTCAGTCGCATTTTGCCCCATGTTGTCAATTTGATCGCCACCGATATTATCGCTGTCGTTACGGAAGTTGTTTGTGACTGATTCGTCATCGCCGCCGCAACCGAAAAGGCATCCGGCTTCGCTGATTCCCGCTGATCCTAAAATGAAGGCCAATCCTAAAAACGCTGCAATCATTGTCATCTTTTTCATTTTCATTTCTCCTTTTTTTTATAGTGGTTTTTTAGGCTGGCAGAGGCGGTAAAGCCGTCTCTGCCAGCAGGACATTTCACGCTCTTACTGATCCACGTTAAACGTGGTCGTTGTGGTTGAGATATTGTCATGGCTTTTATCCACACCCTGCATCAGTGCCGTGGAGTTGGCTTGGACCTGGCTTCCGATCACATCGCCGCTGATGTGTGCATGGGTATCACCAGATTCAATCGTTACGTCTTTTGCGACCACACTGTCGACTGCAAACTGTCCCATGTTATCGATTTGGTCGCCGCCAATGTTGTCACTGTCATTTCGTCTGTTATTGGTAACAGACTCGTCATCACCGCCGCAGCCGATGAAACACCCGGCTTCGCTGATTCCAACAGACCCAACAACCATAGCCAATCCAAAAACCGCTGCAAACATTGTCATTTTTTTCATTTTCATTTCTCCTTTTTTTATTGTTATTAGCGAAGGATGAGATTGCCCTATTGCTTTCTCATCTGCCAGCATCGCGTTACGGTATGGGTATGTAGCAAGGCGCGTGCCAAAACTAAAAACACCTTTAAGAGGCATAAATCGCTCCTTTTTTTGGTATATAAGAAAGATTGATATTAATTTTTTAATTTCTGGAAAGTGATTTTCGGAATTCAGAAAATGCGAGGGGATCTCGCAGTATTGAGAAACAGTCTAATCGTTAGCGGAGTTTTACTGGCGCTTTAATGTGCTTATTCCCACTCTATAGTACTGGGAGGTTTTGAGGAAACGTCGTAGACAACGCGGTTGATGCCTGTGACTTCGTTAATAATGCGGTTAGCGATGCGTTTCATAACATCATGAGGAAATTCATACCAATCCGCAGTCATCCCATCCTGGCTCGTGACCGCCCGGAGGGCAATGGCATTTTCATAAGTGCGTTCATCACCCATCACACCGACACTTTGTACTGGAAGATAAACCGCAAAGGCTTGCCAGATTTCATCATAAAGACCCGCCACCCGAATTTCCTCATCAAAAATGGCATCGGCTTCGCGGAGGCGATCAAGCCGCTCCGTCGTGACTTTCCCCACAATACGCACTGCCAGGCCAGGTCCCGGAAAGGGATGACGATACAGCAACTCACCGGGAATACCCAGCGCCACACCGAGTTTCCGGACTTCATCTTTAAACAGGGACCTAAGCGGTTCAACCACCTTCATGCGCATTCGCTTGGGCAGGCCGCCCACATTATGATGGGTTTTGATCGTGGCGGACGGACCGTTGACTGAAACGGATTCAATCACGTCCGGGTAAAGCGTGCCTTGCACCAGAAAATCCACTTCGCCGACCCGGTGCGCGGCCTCATCAAAGACAGAAATAAAGGTTTTACCAATAATTTTTCGTTTTTTTTCAGGATCTCTGGTTTTGACCAGTTTTGAAAGAAACTGTTCAGACGCATCAACTTTCTTGATATTGAGCTTCAGTTGTTTTTTAAAGGTACGCATCACCGTTTGCGCTTCATTTTTCCGAAGCAGACCGTTGTCCACAAAAATACAGGTCAACCGTTTTCCTATCACGCGCTGCACAAGGACTGCGGCAACCGATGAATCCACCCCGCCGCTCAAGGCACAAAGGGCTTTGCCCTTTCCAATCGTTTGGGCGATCTCTTCTTCCGCCAAGTGGATAAACGACCCCATATCCCAAGTCGGGTGACAACCACATATCGTATAGAGATAATTTTGAAGAATCTGAAGTCCATTCGGAGTGTGCACTACTTCAGGATGAAATTGCAGGGCATAAAAATGGCGCTTAAGATCCTGGATTGCAGCGGTCGGGGAATTCCCTGTTTTGGCAATGGCCCGAAATCCCGCCGGAACCTTTTCGATGCGGTCTCCGTGACTCATCCAGACAGGCACCGCCTTGGGCAAATCCCTGAATAAGGGAGAGCGATGGTCCAGGGTTAAGTCCGCCCGTCCATATTCCCGTTTTTGTGATTTCGCGACCACGCCTCCGAGTACATGGGTCATTAATTGCATCCCGTAGCAAATACCCAAAACAGGTATCCCTAATTCAAAAATACCGGGATCACAGCGGGGCGCCTGCTTTTTAAAAACAGAAGAGGGCCCACCGGAAAGGATTATGCCTGCTGCACCATACTGTTTGATTTCATTTAATGAAAGATGATAGGGGACAATTTCCGAATACACTTTACTTTCACGGACGCGTCTCGCAATCAACTGGGTGTATTGAGATCCAAAATCAAGTATCAGTATTTTCTGCATGGGAATAAAAACAGACCTTTCTATCAACTATATTGAATGTAAAATAATAAGGAGTGGAGGCAATGTCATAAAATTGTACGGCAAAAGATAAAGAGCGGTTCAGCCTTGATTTCAGCGCCTAAACAGATTTTTTTGCTCAAGGCAAACGCGGTAAACAGAGGGATGGGATGAACACATCAAGGCCCACCCATTTCATAGTTGGGTGCTTCTTTTGTGATAATGACATCATGCGGATGGCTTTCCCGGATGCCCGAAGAAGTAATGCGGACAAAACGGTCATATTCGCGCAAGGTATCAATTGAAGGCGCGCCGCAATACCCCATCCCCGCACGAAGCCCGCCTAATAATTGAAAAACCACGCCGGACAGGCTGCCCTTTGCGGGAACGCGGCCTTCAATCCCTTCGGGCACCAGCTTTGAAACCGGTTCAAATTCTTGAAAATAACGGTCTTTTCCGCCTTGCTCCATCGCGCCAATCGATCCCATGCCCCGATAGACCTTGTAGGTCCGGCCTTGGAGCAATACTGTTTCACCGGGACTTTCATCGGTTCCGGCAAACAAGCCGCCCAGCATTACGGTATGGGCCCCAGCAGCGATGGCCTTAACGATGTCCCCGGAAAATTTAATGCCGCCATCCGCAATAATAGGAACCTTGTAACGTTTTGCCGCCCGGGCGCAGTCCGATATGGCTGTCAATTGCGGCACACCCGCCCCTGCGATCACACGCGTGGTGCAAATTGATCCCGGACCGACGCCGACCTTCACGGCATCCACTCCGGCTTTAATCAAATCCAGAGTGGCATCACTGGTGGCCACATTCCCCCCGATCAGGTTTAGTTCGGGATAAGCCTTTCGAATGGCCTTGACGGTATCAAGCACCGCCACCGAATGCGCGTGCGCGGTATCGACAATGACCACATCCACCCCGGCCTGCACCAGCCGTTCCACCCGCTCCTTCGAATCCCCTCCAATTCCAACAGCGGCACCCACCCGGAGTCGGCCTAAGTGGTCCTTACAGGCATTGGGGAACTTGATCTTCTTTTCGATATCTTTAATCGTGATCAAGCCTCTTAACTCATAATCGTCATTAACAACCAGAAGTTTTTCAATCCTGTTTTTGTGCAAGATTTTTTGGGCTTCCTTTAGGGTAGTGCCTTCTGGCGCAGTGATGAGGTTTTCCTGGGTCATGACCTTTGAGACCTTCAAACTCATGCGCGTTTCAAAACGAAGATCCCGGTTGGTCAAAATACCAACGAGTTTTTTTCCCCGTGTCACGGGAATGCCGGAGATACGGTACTTCGTCATAAGCGCAAGTGCGTCCGCCAAACGACGGTCCGGTGAAATTGTAATGGGATCGACAATCATCCCGCTCTCGGACTTTTTGACCAAGTCGATTTGCGCCGCCTGATCTTTTGGAGGAAGTGCACGATGAACAATACCGATCCCGCCTTCACGGGCAATGGCAATCGCCAGCCCGGATTCTGTAACGGTATCCATCGCGGCGCTGATAATAGGAATCTGAAGCTTGATATTTCGGGTCAATTTCGTTTCGAGATTAACATCCCGCGGCATGACCTCGGAGCGCGAGGGTGCAAGCAATACGTCATCAAATGTCAGTCCCTCTTGAAGTTTGGCCGGCAGCATCTGCTCTCAATCACCCGAAAAAAGAATAACCCCAGTTCTACCATACGAAATTTACAAGGTCAACAAATTGAACCGTGCAAAACCACTTTAATCTTATGCCCGGTTTTCCAGGTCTCCCGCGTATCGGATCATTTTTTTCACCCAGGGCAACAACAAATAGGCCGGAAACGCCAGAAAAAAGGTCAATAGAAAATACGCGCCGTACCCAAGGGTTTCCGCGCCAAAACCACCCGCCCATCCGGCCACCGAACGACTGAGCGCAAAAACGGAGGACAAAAGCGCGTACTCTGTCGCCGAGTGGCGTTTGTCCACAATCGCCATTAAAAAGGCCAAAAAGGCGGCCGTACCCAATCCCCCCGTGAAGGACTCCATTGCGCTGGCTGAATACATCATCATCTGATGAGTAACGGGGATAACGATATTGACCACCCCCGTTGGCAGGATAAAAGCGGCAAAGGCATAGCCCAGGTTTGAAAGTGCCTGAAAAAGGCCGAGCACCCAAAGGGCTTTAAAGATAGAGGTCCTGTCCGTAATCCATCCACCGACAATCCCGCCGAGTATCGAAAGCACGAGACCGATGTTCACCGAAACGAGGCCGATTTCGGTCGCGGTGAATCCGGCATCGACCCAAAAGGGTTTAATCATAAAACCCATTGAGCTGTCGGCCAGTTTAAAGGTGAGGATGAAGAGAATGACCGGTGCGAAATAAGGCCGACGCACCATGCCCATCAAAGTACCAAACATCGGCCCTTCCGTAACGGCGGCCAGAACCTTTGTTTTTTCTTCTTTTTTAAAGATGGACTTCGCAGTAAGGCTTAATCCTAAAAAAATACCAGCGATTCCCCAGGCCAACGGCCAAAACGCCGGGAAAGATGTTGACCATTCAGTCGCCTGGTTGATCAGCCAAAACGTGCCCAAAAAAAAGAGCAGGACGGTCGCAAAGGCCGGGGGGTGATGAAAAATGGATTTCATCTCCTGTGTAAATGCAATTGATTTTTGGGTTTTTAGCGCACGTTCTTTCGGCGCACGGAGGCAGGCCGCGCCCACCAGAAACAGGAGTATGGCCGTACACAAATACGCGCCGGACCATTGAATATAGTCACTGAGAATCAGAACAAAACCGGAGGCCAGCATCCCCACGCGGTAAAACCCGATGCGAAGCCCATTGGCCAGCCCCAGCTCACCTTTTTCCAGCAGCTCGATGGTATAGCCATCAATGGCAATATCGTTGGTGGCGGAAAATAATGTAAACGCGCCGATGGCCACCCACACCCAGGGACCGAAACCCGACTTGACGGCAAAAACCAGCAGCACCAGGCCCATCAACACATTAACGGCAAACATCCAGCGGCGATGAGACCTGTAATGGTCAATGGCCGGCGCCCAAAGAAATTTCAAGGTCCATGAAAGCCCCAAAAGAGACATAAACCCGATCTGCCAAAGCGCGACGCCCTGCTGTCTGAAATGCACCGGGAACAGGTCATAAAAAATACCGAGCGGAAACCCTTCGGCAAAATAAAGAATCCCGATCCAGAACATCTTTTCCTTAAGGAGCTTCGGTTGTGCAGCCAATGCGGTCTTTCTTTGTTGGAATGATTTAAATCAACGCTTATTGAAAGTATACAGAACGGCACGATAGCCGCAATCAAAGAGGCTGTCAACAATGTCATCATTTTCATTTGTTCTACGATTTAGTTATAATATCCGGATGCAAATTGATTCCAATAGGTTCTGCTTCCGTCGGTCAATTACTTGATTTTAGATGGTGCCAATACCGCCTAAGCTTTTTTCCTCATTATGCCCAAATTTCCCACATCCCCCATTCTTGTGCCCGATGAAAAAAATCCAGAGCGACTGGATCTTTATCTCATCAAAAAAGGGCTGTCACTTGCGCGCGCTCAAATTCAGCGTTTGATTACGGAAGAGCAGATTCTTTTAAACGGCAAACCGACCCGCGCCAGTTACAAAGTCAAAAAAGGGGACCGGATTGACATTACGATTCCTCCCCCGACCCCGCTGGAGCTTATTCCAGAAAATCTTCCACTGGATATAAGGTTCGAAGATCATGCCCTGCTTGTTCTGAACAAAGCGGCGGGCATGGTCGTGCACCCCGCGCCGGGGCATTACGAAGGGACAATGGTGCACGCGCTCTTGCATCACTGTAAAGACCTCACCGGCATCGGGGGGCGAGAGCGCCCGGGCATCGTGCATCGATTGGATAAAGAAACCTCCGGGGTGATGGTTATCGCCAAAACAGACGCGGCCCACCGCTTTCTTTCAAAACAGTTTAAAGACCACAGCATTGACCGGATGTATTGGGCGCTGGTATGCGGCAAAGTCAAAAAACCGGGAAAAATCGATCTCGCCATCGGACGCGACCGCATTCATCGTAAAAAGATTTCGGCACGCACGGCAAGCCCACGAGAGGCGGAAACCCGCTACCTCATTAAAGAACGCTTTAAAACCGCGACCTGGTTAGAGGTATCCCCGCAAACCGGCCGCACGCATCAGATTCGTGTGCATATGGCGCACATCGGGCACCCGATTATTGGCGACAAGGAATACGGCGGGAAAACCGCGAAGTCCCTCGGACTTGAAGCCGACCGCCAAATGCTGCACGCCGCAATGCTGGGTTTCGTGCATCCGACCACAAAAGAACGGCTGTCTTTTTCGACGCCCCCGCCACCGGACATGACGGTGATTTTAAACCACCTTCGAACCAAGTCGTAACAAGCCGATTGTCAGCCTCTTCTATCACATGATAAAATCAGGGTTTTCTGAACAGACTGGAAAAAGCAATGAATGAACGTAGAATCCATATCAAAGGCGCGCGTGAGCACAACCTGAAAAATATTGACCTGGACATCCCGCGCGACCAACTGGTCGTGATTACCGGGCTTTCCGGCTCCGGCAAGTCCTCGCTGGCCTTCGATACGATTTACGCGGAGGGGCAGCGGCGCTACGTCGAATCCCTCTCCGCCTATGCCCGTCAGTTTTTGGACAAAATGGACAAACCGGATGTCGATGCGATTGAAGGTTTGTCTCCCGCCATTTCCATCGAACAGAAAACCACGAGCAAAAACCCCCGTTCGACCGTCGCGACAGTGACGGAAATTTACGATTATTTCCGGCTGCTTTTTGCCCGAATCGGCCGCCCCACCTGTTATCAGTGCGGCAAGGAAATCACCGCGCAGACCATTCAGCAAATGGCCGATGCCATCATGCAATTCCCCGCCGGGGAAAAGATTCATCTGCTTGCACCCATTGTTCGGGGACGGAAAGGGGAATACAAAAAAGAGCTGCGCGCCGTTCGGGAGCGGGGTTTTATCCGCGTGCGGATCGACGGCAAAATCATTGATTTATCCCAGGAAGAACAAGCGCCGATGCTGGAAAAAAACAAAAAACACGATATCGAAGTGGTGGTGGACCGTCTCATTGTGAAAGCCGGGCTGGAACGGCGTTTGGCTGATTCTTTGGAATTGGCCGCCAAAATGGGCGACGGCATCGTACTCGTTTTAAAAGGCGAGGAACTGGTCCTTTTTTCGGAACATCTGGCCTGTATCGACTGCGGCGTGAGTTATCCCAAAACCGAGCCGCGTTTGTTTTCCTTTAATTCTCCGCACGGCGCGTGCCCGGACTGCGACGGACTCGGCACGACGCTGGATGTCGATCCCGACCTGGTCGTACCCAATCCATCCCTTTCTCTTCGGGACGGGGCAATCAAACCCTGGGCGCGGCGCGGATCGATTTTTTACGATCAAGTCATGGAAGCCATTTCGGATCACTACCAAATGGACCGGATTGTCCCCTTTCACAAACTTGCGCGAAAGCACCAGCAGGTTCTGCTCTATGGTTCCGGCAACGAGCGCATTACCTTTACGGGCATGCGCGACGGAGAACAGGTCAATTATCGGAGACCCTTTGAAGGGGTGATCCCCAATCTGGAACGCCGATACAAAGAGACGGATTCGAGTTACATCCGGCAGGAGATCGAGTTGTACATGGCCAAGCATCCCTGTGGCAGCTGCAGAGGCAGCCGCCTGAAACCGGAGAGTCTGGCCATTAAAGTTGGCGGATTATCCATTGCTGAACTGAGCGGCCTTTCCATTAAAGCCGCGCTGGGCTTTGTGGATGAACTCAGCTTGAGCGAGCGGGAGGCCTTGATTGGCGAGCGTATCCTCAAAGAAGTTCGGGAACGCCTCGGATTTTTAGTGAACGTCGGCGTGGATTACCTGAATCTGGACCGGACGGCGGGCACACTTTCCGGCGGCGAGGGCCAGCGTATCCGTCTCGCAACCCAGATCGGGTCATCCTTGGTCGGCGTGTTGTACATTCTGGATGAACCGAGTATCGGACTGCATCAGCGGGACAACCTGCGCCTTTTGGAAACCCTTCGGCATTTGCGTGATATCGGAAACACGGTATTGGTTGTTGAGCACGATGAGGAGACGATTCAAACCGCGGACTGGGTGATTGACATGGGCCCCGCCGCCGGTATTCACGGCGGGGCCGTGGTCGCAGAGGGCACGCCTGCGGACATCATCGCCCATCCGGATTCCGGCACAGGGCAGTATCTTTCCAAAAAAAAGACGATTTCCCTTCCGCCGAGAAACCGCAAGCCCAAAGGATTTATCAAAATCAAGAAAGCCGCAACGCACATCTTGAAAGA
>CALZIJ010000002.1:0-6671 GCA_945787655.1 Nitrospiria bacterium
GCATTCAAATCCTGACCTCGATGGTGTCGTAGAGGGCAGCCTCAAAAAAAGGATCAAACGCGGGAAAATCAATGCCATCAAAAACCCTGGATACAATATTTTTCCACCAATGATATTCAAGAGACTCAAGTTCTTTTTGGGTAACACCAGGGAAAGACAGTGGCGGAGCCTCCTTAAATGCCACTTTAAATCTTTGATCCAGAAAAGCAGTGTTCACTTTTACCCCATACTTTTCTGCCGTTTGGCTGTAAAACTGTCCTATTGGTTTAGCCGCTTCAAAAAGTGTATCCCCCGCATCAAAAAATATCCCTTTCACCATTTTGCTCTTCACAGCCCCTCTGCTTTTATCTTTTGCTTCATTTCCAAGCCCTTTACCATGGCATACAACATTTTGTGGACAGGCGTTAAAACACCCTGGGCTTGTCCGCGCCGAACAATATCTCCATTTAAGAATTCGATTTCCGTTTCCTTGCCATTTCGAAAATCTTCGTACATTGATGTGTAAAAGCCTTTTAAATCTTGCGAAGCTGCGATGGTCCCATCAATGATTTTCTGCTGAATCGTCACCCCTTCTGAGGCGGCGACAGAAATGACTTCCTGTATGCCCTCCCGGACCACCTGCAACAAATGGGGATTGTCCAGAACAAGGGAAATGGGAGCGTCAAGAATGACAGAGAGCGGGTTAAAAGTGGCATTCCAGCACAGTTTTTCCCACTTTGTCCGCCGGATATCCGAGGTCAGCCGGCACTCAATACCCGCCTTCTTAAATAAAGCATTTAAGGCCGCAGCGCGTTCACTTTTTTCTCCGGAAAGTTCTCCAATAGAAATAATCCCTCTTCGGGAATGAACAATCACTCCGGGTTGCTCCAATCTTGATGTAATAAAAGCAACACCCGCAAGAATACAATCCGGGTTGTGGTATGCCGCAATCACCTGATCTTCTGTTCCAACACCATTTTGTAATGTTAGAACCACTGCTCCCTGTTCAACCCACGGCGCAATCTGATGCAGCACGTCTGCGACGGCATTACATTTTACAGCCAAAATGATGAGGTCCGCGGGAACGGTTTCTGAAATGTCCTGAATCAAGGGCGGGTGAACGATAAAATCTCCCATCGGACTTATAATTTTTAATCCTTCTTTGCTTATTTTTTTAAAAGTATGCTCCCGAACAAGAAAGGTCACATCCACCCCTTCACGGAAGAGTACTCCGCCAAAGTATCCACCGACGGCCCCCGCGCCCACCACTAATATTTTTTTAAACATTTCTCCCCGGGCGTTTTCCAAAAAGGCCTCCTTGGGTTTGAATTAAAATATCCTATTCTCGTGAGGTGATCATACATCGAATAAGATCATTGAGGCAATTACGTTTAGCATCCCCTTATTGAATCCAAAAACATCCAGCACACAAGCGTCCTTTCGGTTGACAAAGTTGATGTGAAGGTTTAGATTTGTGAACACTTCATGGGGTTTTATTTTTTTTGAGGGAAATATGGATCTGGAATATTTAGGCGTCTTAGAAAAGCGCGTACAAGAAGTCATTGAGTTTTTACGCCAAACAAAAGCTGAAAAACACCGCCTGGAACAAGAACTTGCTGAACAAAAGCTCGCCTACCAGCAGCTTCAACAAGAGCGCGGAGAAGTCAGAAACCGGGTGGAACATATTTTAGGCCAGTTGAATCAACTTCAAGACGAGGCAGCACCGGAACTTATACAACAAGGATCGGAATCCGGGAGTGGGCAAGAAACTTCATATTGAAATCTTCGGACGTCAGTATGATCTCATAGGACAGTCTGATCAGGACTATGCCAACCAATTGGCGGCCTATGTGGATGAAAAAATGCGGGAAATCTCGGAACATTCTCCCGGCAGCCCCTATTCTAAACTGGCCATCCTTTCCGCGATTAATATCGCCCATGAGCTTTTCCAATTAAAAAACAAACAAGAAGAAATGAACACGAATCTGAACGGCATCACCCGAACTCTCATCGAAAATATCGAAGAAGAAGTCCGGGCGCTTCACTTAAAATAATTCATTTTTCATTTTATTTTGTTTTTAATCCAGCCCCTGCGTCCCTTCCTTGATATTCATTCCTTTCTTTGGTACCCTAATTTTCAAATAAACACTATCCCTGCTTTGTACGTGGGGCGGGTATCTTCGAACCTAACATTTAAGCGAGGGAGCTGAGTTCAAGGGGGCGGTGAGCATGTTCCACTTCGATGGAAAAGCCTAAAACCTTCATCTCGGTGCCCACCTGGTGACCCAGGTTTGAGCTGATTACCCAAACCACGGCAAAGTGGGGATCCTTATTTTCAGGATACAGACACCCGGCACTCCACCTTGACCGTTTCTCTTTTTTTATTTTCCTCAGTTTATTGTTAAATCAGGAGTTCATTTCACGTGACACTCTTTTCAGATCCCAAAACAAAAAACAACCCAAACCCAAGGGCGAATACACCGCTTGCATGGCGAATGCGGCCGAAAAATTTTTCGGAATATGTCGGTCAAAATCACGTGCTTGGGCCTGGAAAACTGCTTCGTCGCGCCATTGAAGCCGACAGGGTATCCTCTCTGATACTCTATGGCCCGCCAGGTTGTGGCAAGACCGCTCTGGCACACTTGATCGCTCATTACAGTCGATCGATCTTCACCGATCTCAACGCCGTTACCTCAGGGATTGCGGACATCCGGAAAGTCATTGCGAGCGCACGCAAAACGAAAACAGGAACCGGAAAAAAGACACTCGTTCTCATTGATGAAATTCATCGCTTTAATAAAGTACAACAATCAGCCCTTCTCCCTGACGTGGAACAAGGCAGTATTACCCTTGTCGGCGCGTCAACACAAAACCCTTTTTTCTCGATCATCCCGGCGCTCTCATCACGTTCCCAAATCATTGAACTGAAAGCACTTCAAGCCGTGGATTTATATCCATTGCTCGAAAGAGCGATTCAAGACAAGGAACGCGGTTTTGGAAACCTCGCCCTCAAAGTAGATGAAGCCGCAAAACATCATTTAATTGAATCCACTGAAGGCGATGCCCGAAAACTACTCAATGCCTTTGAAATCGGAATCACGACCACACCTCCTGATCCTTCGGGGCTTATATATTTTGACCGGACTGTCGCAGAAGAATCGATACAAAAGAAAGGTCTCGTTTATGAAAATAAAGATGACCATTATGACGTCATTTCGGCCTTTATCAAAAGCATCCGGGGTTCGGACCCGGATGCGGCCATTTACTGGATGGCTAAAATGATCTACGCCGGAGAAGACCCTCTTTTCATCGCCCGACGTCTGATTATTAGTGCATCGGAAGATATCGGGACTGCCGATCCGGATGCTTTGGGCATCGCTGTGGCCGCCTATCATGCAGTCGAATCCATTGGCATGCCGGAAGGACGTATTCCTTTGGCGGAAGCCACAGCATACCTGGCCACTGCCCCGAAAAGTAATGCTGCATATCTTGCGATCGATGCCGCGCTTGAAGAAATTCGCTCCGGGCGCACAATGGCAGTGCCGCCCCACTTAAAAGACACACATTATCCGGGGGCACAACAACTCGGCCGAGGCAAAGGCTACCTTTATCCTCATGATTTCCCAGACCACTTTGTTCCTCAAAAATATCTCCCGGAAAACAGGAGTTATTACCAGCCCGGCACTCAGGGGGAAGAAAAAGAAATTTCTAGTCGAATGCACCTTTGGCAGGAGATAAAAAAAGCTTCAGATCAACACCCAAATTCTAAAAAGACCAAGCGCTGACCCATCACCCAAAGGGCAAATTCAATAATGTTAAACGCTCCGTCCAGAAAAGTCTTTAAAGTCTATGAACTGACAAAAGAAATCCGCAGCATTCTGGAAAATCAATTTTCTGATCTTTGGATCGAAGGCGAGATTTCTGACCTTAGAAATCCGCGCTCCGGCCACCTTTATTTCACACTCAAAGACAATACCGCCACACTTAAAACCGTTATTTTTAAATCGCATTTGCGGTTTCTTCGTTTTATTCCCAAGGCAGGTGAACAGGTTCTCATACGAGGGCACTTGAGCCTATACGAACCCCGCGGAGAATATCAACTCATCTGTGATTATATCGAGCCCAAAGGGGCCGGCGCGATGCAGGCGGCTTTTGAGTCCTTGAAAAAAAAATTACAAAAAGAGGGACTCTTTGATCCCGGTAAAAAGAAACCGCTTCCACTCCTCCCGATGCAAATCGGCGTCATTACCTCTCCCAGCGGCGCAGCGATTCAGGACATTATGAAAGTGGTTGATAAAAGTGACTTTCCTTGCCAGCTTCTTCTTTTTCCTGTCAGTGTACAAGGAGGAGGTGCTTCGGCTGAAATCGCCAATGCACTGGATGAAATCAACCACGGCAATGAGAAGGGAGATTTCTCCATCGATGTGGTTTTACTCGCAAGAGGAGGAGGATCGCTCGAAGACCTCTGGGCATTTAATGAAGCCGCCGTGGCTTATGCCATTTCTCGCTCAACAATTCCTGTAATCTCCGCTATTGGACACGAAAGTGATACCACAATTGCAGACTATGCCGCCGATATTCAGGCTTCTACCCCTTCTTTCGGCGCCAACATTATTGTTCAACATGGAATGTCAACGACTGAATGGGTTCACCAGTACCAAGAAAAACTGATTTCGCTTATTCAAAAACAGCTTGAAGATCAGCGAAACCAGCTTGCGATGAGCTTCAAGCTCCTGTCTGATCCAACGCCTCGAATCTCTTCTTATAAAGAACAAATTGATCAGTTCAATATCCGATTAAATCAGTCTATCCTTCGAAAACTGGAAGGATACAAAAACCTGATATGGAAGGCGCAGCAAGGGCTCAGCCACCTAAGCCCTGTACATCGCCTGTCAGAATTCAGACGGCAATTCAATCACACGGCTTCACGTCTCGAAGCACAAGGGCATCAACTCATCGAGCAAAATAAAAACCGTCTGGAGAACACGCTCAACCAGTTGGACCTGGTTAGTCCTTTAAACATATTGAACCGGGGATACAGCATCACGCGGAAGATCCCGTCACTGGAGGTGATCAGGGAATCAGATGAAGTCAGTGTGGGAGACCGTTTACAAATCAAATTGCACAAAGGCACTTTGATTTGCCTTACAGAAAGAAAAAACCAATCATTAAAAAACGGGACGGGTTAGAGAAGAGATTTTATCGATTTTGGACCATGCGCTTGCGGCCGTCTCTAAAAAGAATTTCAACCTTGTTTCTCTCCAGGACTGTTAAAATAAACCCAATCCCGAAGGTTGCATGGTCAACCATTTGATTTTCTTTAAAATTACCTTTGATACTGTATTTTTTTGCACCCGAAAAATCATCCCCTTCAACTTGGGCCATGAACACTTCATATTCTGATTTTTTGGTTTTTCTAGAGGTGCCGGGAGCCTTTTTCTCAGGGGGTTTTTCGCGATAATTGTGATGGCCGTTGCAGGTCTTGCATTTGGCCTTTTTCGGCAAACCTTCTACAAGAGCCACGATCTTGTGATCCAACATTAATTTACATTTGGTACACCATGATACAATATCATTTCCTACTTCATAAGTGGTTGCCATAGATTATCTTTCTTTAGATTAGATGAAATAAAAATCTGAGCGCTCTCTTGATTATCCTCCTCCTTTCTGTCCAAAAAGTCAAGGAAATCCCGTAATTTATAGGGCAAACCTAAAGAAATACGGTAGAAAAGCAGACGATCAAAAAAGGGAATAATTCGAAATCGACCGCGCCTAAAAGAAGGTCTATCCGTTATTTTCGGCTTCCTGGAGCACCTCGATCAATCTGGGGCCATCGAATTGAAAAGGGTAAACCGGGTCTTCGGCTTCTTTCCAGGGATCTTTATAGGCATCAACGGCCTCCTGCATGCTGGCTTCAAGGCCGGAACAGATACCCAAGGAATCCTCCAGTAAAATTCCCTTTAGAAGATCAATTCCGATGCGTTCGACAAAACCATAGGTCCTCTCCAGATATTTGGCATGCTGACGATAATACTCTAAAAAACGGCTGGTGTACTGAATAACGGATTCCGGGCTGTCGACGGTGCAAAGTAAATCACCCTTACGAATCGTACTGCCTGCCGCACCCCCCACATAGATTTCCCATTGGCCCCCTTCAATTGCCACAATCCCGATGTCCTTCACATAGGCCTCTGCGCAATTTCTCGGACACCCGGTAACGGCCATTTTTACTTTATGAGGTGATTCAACCCCCTGAAAGCGCCGCTCGATTTCCTGTGCAAGTGAAATAGAATCTCCAAGGCCAAAACGGCAAAAATCTGTCCCGACACAGCTTTTCACCGTGCGAAAAGCCTTGGTGTAGGCATGTCCACTGGGTAATCCGATATCCTTCCAAATCGCGGGAAGGTCTTCTTTTTTTATCCCAAGCAGGTCAATGCGCTGTCCCCCTGTCAACTTCACCATCTTCGCTTTATATTTTACTGCAGCCTGGGCAATACGGAGTAATTCTTCCGGTGTCGTCACACCACCGACAATTCGTGGAACTACGGAAAAACTGCCGTCCTTTTGGATATTGGCATGCACCCGATCATTAATAAACCGCGCATCCCTTTCATCCTCATAATCCTTTGGCCACAGGGTCTTTAACAACGAAGCCAAGCCGGTTTTGGTCATTGCATCTTCTTGTCCTTCCC
>CALZIJ010000002.1:6696-112492 GCA_945787655.1 Nitrospiria bacterium
GTAGTAGTGCTCACTGGCGTCATAGCTCACCTTTCCAACTCTGGATTCGATAATCTGTGCCACCAGCCCCCGGCAAGAGCCGCAACCTTGGCCCGCTTTGGTTTTTGTTCCGACACTCGCGACACTGGTGCAGTGATCATTGTCTATCGCGGCGATAATCTCGCCCTTGCATACGCCATTGCAATTACAGATCTGAGCGGAATCAGGCAAATCCGCTACATCAAACAAACGCGAGGCATCGGCTGCGCCAAAGAGTATCTCCCCACGATTATCAGGCAAGACCTGCTCATTTTGAAAAAGCTGCATAAGGGTATCGCTAATTTCCGTATCCCCCAATAAAATGGCTCCATGTATTTTATTGTCCCGGACAATCAGTTTTTTATAAATACCCCGGCTAGGATCACGGTAAACCAATACCTCGTCATCGGTTTCCAAGCTTTCCTTTTCCCCCATTGAAGTCAGGTCCACACCCATGACTTTCAGTTTGGTGCCAGTGCGTGATCCATGATATTCCGCACGGTCATTCACCCCGGTTAATATATCCGCCAGCACGGCCACCTGCTCCCAAATGGGATCCACCAGACCATAGGTTCTTCCGCGATGTTCAATGCACTCTCCAACCGCATAAATATGCGGGTCATTCGTCCGCATCTGGTCATCGCATAGAATACCGCGATTCACTTTTAAGTCACTTTTTTGAGCCACTTCTGTAATCGGAATGATCCCTGCACTAATCACCACCAAATCAGTTTCCAGAAGGCTCCCGTCATTAAAAATGATCCGGCTCACTCTCCCATTATTTTCTACCAGCTGTGCGGTAAAGGTTGACGTCAACACACGCAAACCCATGGCGCCCATGGCACGTTCCAGGATTTTTGCGGCTTCCATATCTAACTGGGCAGGCATTAATTGATCCGCTGTTTCAATTACGGAAACTTCCAAATCATGGGTCATTAGTCCACGAGCCGCTTCCAGCCCCAGCAAACCTCCCCCAATGACAGCAGCCCTTTTACACTCTTTTGCATATTCTGCAATGACATCACAATCATCAATGGTGCGAAATAAAAAAACACCCGGCAGGTCACTCCCTTTTATCCGCGGAACAAAAGGCCGTGCGCCGGTGGCAATAATTAGTTCATCATACTCTGCTTCAATGAAGTCAGCCCCTGATTCTCCCTCAATTCCTGAGCCATAAGGCACCGCACTTTTGGATAGTTTTAGCCCAAAAACCTTTTTTTGATTTCGGTCGATGTGTGTCACTTTGACGCCGGCATGCAATGTAATATTATTTTCTTCATACCACTGCAGGGGATTGATAAAAATTTCGTCCGGCGGCTGCGTCTGATTGAGCACATTACTCAACAAAATCCGGTTATAATTGCCGTATGGCTCCGCACCAAACATCACTATTTCAAAGGCATCGCGGTCCCGCTTCAGGATTTCTTCCACCGCTCTGGCGCCCGCCATTCCGTTTCCAATGACAACCAGCTTCTTCACACACTTCTCCTCAATGTTTTAATTTTTTTTAAATCCCAACAAATCCAAAAATTTATAATTTCACCAATTCGACTGATATTGGACGATATTCGATAAAAAGGATCCCTTTTTCAACCCAGGCCGGGAAGGTCCGGACCGACTCGTTTTGGGCCGATCCCGCACCGGTCTTGAGGTCAAATTGGTGACCATGTAAAGGGCAAACCACTTTTCCGTTTCCGATAATCCCTTCTGAAAGCGGTCCTCCCGCATGTGGGCAACGATTTTCTATCGCCGTCACCATACCATCTCTGGCCCGAAAAACCGCAACCCCTTCATCTTCAACCCGATAACAAATGCCTTGGCCCAAGGGCACTTTCTCTATCGGTCCAAGACTTACACGCCATGATTTTTCCATTTCATACTCCTTGATGACAGTTGTATTCTTAAAAAAAAGGCGCCTTGATGATATCATCAAGGCGCCTTTGCCTAAAAAACATTTAAATTCGTTTCAACTCCTTGAATTTATAGTAGCAAGTGTTATGCCTAAATTTCATTGCAAATAAATTACATTAAAATACTTGTATTTTCAATACGTTATGAGAAAAAAATGCACTCTAAATTTTACCCTGCACCTCCAAAAGTACGACAAAAATGTGTGCTTCGCGACAATAACCGCAGAGATATTCTATACCTTTTAATGGTTATCCATTAAAACCCCTACTTGAGGCCGTTTGGCCAGGCCAGAGGTTCGGGCTAAATCTTCAAAGGAGTGATTTCCCCAAAAGAATCCGCGAGGCACCGTTGTTGGAACCACAGAGACATAAAAAAGGGCCCTGCCAACCAATTCGTGAATCAGCGTCATTAAAGAGAAAAATGTCCATAAAATGATCCCGCCAACCGTTGTTGGTGGAAAGACCATGAAGACCACCACCACACCGATGAGGACTTTCCAGCTCATCAACCTGACCTGAAAGATTTTCCCGTGAGCCTCGGTCAACATCATGCGGGAAACCGCCGCCTCCTCACCATATTGTTTTAAATCCCGGAGATGATAATAAAGCGCAATGCGTTGCAATACCAAACCTGCGGTCAGTATCAATGAAAGACCCTGTAATAATGGCCCAATTGTTTGCCCCGCCGCCAGACCGGCGACCCCAAAAAACAGGCCCAATGTGCTGCTGCCTAAAATGAGCCCGCTCGCCACAAAGACCGCACCAGAATGCCAATGATCCCAGAAAGGGCGTGCGGGAATGCGATAGCATCGATACATCGCATAGATCCCCAACGGGCCAAAAATCGCCGCCACACCACCTGTCAATGTCGGCAGAGTATTTGCAAAAAAATCTGGAAGCCAGGAAAGAGTGACCGGGAAAATGGTCATTAAACCAAAGGCTGTTAATAAACTGTAAAACCCTCCCATCATGGCGATTTCCCGACTCACCCATGAATGGCGCAAGTTATTCATCGCACGATAAAAATACTGCGGTTTTCCCAAGTGTAAAGTGGAGAGGGCCAAGCCGAAGGTTTGGAGCACCACCAGGGTCAATAACATCAAACCCAGAGCCAGCGGATGATTTTCAAAAGAAAACAACTCGGCAGCCGATGTGTTCACATAGGGCATTAAAAACAACATTAAGAAGGCCCCCACGACAAATTGAGAGATTAAAGTGAATAAAACCAGAGGGTCTTCTCGGGAACGAAGCTTCTTCCATCCCATTCCCTCAGACGGCGGCGCTGTCTTCTCCTTAACTCTGTATTGATTTTTTTCTCCCTGATCAAAAGACTCTTTTACGGTTGATGGGCCTTTATCCTGCTCATAATCAAGCGGAACATCATCAAGCCGATGAAAGGTGTCCGGCATCTCCGTGTTTAACTGAAAGCGAATATTCGGGCGAGAAATCGACGGATCAGTAAATGACGGGATGGTTAATTTGGCTTCCTGTTGCTTCTTGGGGATATCCTCAATCACACCAAAATCAAGTGCGTTTCCCAAACAGGCGTCCACACAGGCAGGTTGCAGTCCCACTTCAAGCCGGTCGATACACATATTACATTTTTGTACCTGTCCTTTTTCGGTATCTAGTTGAGGCGCATTGTAAGGACACACCCAGGTGCAGTAACCACAGCCAAAACAGATTTCAGGATCTTGCAAAACAGCACCGTATTCCAGATATTTGGTATAGGCCCGCGTGGGACAACCCTTTAAACAAACCGGGTCTTCGCAATGATTACACGCCATCGAAATGTTTATTCGAGTGACATCAGGATAACATCCCCCTTCGATGCTCCCGACACGCCTGTAGGCCATGTGCGGCGCGAGATCATTCTTTTCGGAACAAGCCGATTCACAGGCATGACATGCAATGCAATTACTCGCATTAAAATGAAAACCGTGCTGCTTGTAGCGATTGGGGTTTTCCCCATTGCCCTGGTCATGAACCTGATCATTAATCACAAGAGGCGCATCCTTCAGTTTCGGATAAGCCTGATCAAGGGCAATGGGTGTGCCGTGCTTGCTGTTTAAAGGAAAAACGGTTTCCGTCTTATGCATATTGCATCCTTATTTAGTATGTTCGTTCCGAGAGAATAGATTCAGCGGCAGTCTTCTGATCGACCACACGTTCAAGTCGGACAGCAGACTGTTTATAAGCGGGTTGTCGCGAATAGGGATCAAGCAGTCCCAAAACCAGGCGGTTCACGCAATTGTAATAGTGCATTGGAATAAAAATGGCATCCTCTGCGACACGTTCAGTCAGTTGCGCCAACACGAGGGCGCTGTCACGGCGTGAAACAACCCGGACAATTTCCATTGCCTGTATGCCTAATCGCGCTGCAGTTCTGGGATTGATTTCCATGAATGGGGTCGGGCTGAATTTATTCAGGTTTCCAATTTTTCCGGTTTTGGTTCGCGTATGCCAATGTTCCACGAGCCGTCCGGTATTGAGCCAAAAGGGATAACTTTCATCCGGCACTTCATTATTATCAACAAAGGGAAGTGGAATCAGCTTGGCCTTCCCGTCTTCAAATTGAAACCGGCCATCGGCATAAAGACGCGGACTCCCTTGGGGCTGCGATGCGTTGCAAGGCCACTGAATCCCACGGGAAGCTTCGATCTTATCGTGAGTCATCCCCGAATAATCACACAACCGGCCTTTGGACGCCTCGCGAATTTCATCAAAAACAGCTTCGGGCGTTTCTGAAAAATGTATATTTTTGGCACGTTCAAACTGCTTTGCCAGTTGACTGAAAATCCAGAGATCCGTCTTCGCCTGTCCAGGAGGCTCAACCACTTTTCGAACGATGTTAACACGGCGCTCGGTATTGGTAAAAACCCCGGTTTTTTCCCCCCACAAGGCGGCAGGAAAATAAACGTGCGCGGACTCTGCGGTTTCAACATCGGCATACGCATCCTGCACGACCAAAAATTCAAGTTGCTCCAGCAGTTTTCGAATCTTGGGGCTATTCGGCATCGAGGTCATGGGATTCGTGGCAATGAGCCACAGGCCTTTGATTTCACCCCGTTCAATGGCAGGGAAGATATCCGTTTCGGTCAAGCCTCTTTTTTCAGGAAAGTGTTGCGCATCCACACCCCAGAAATCTGCGGCGAAGGCCCTGTCTTCGGCATTTTCTAAAAGGCGGTAACCCGGCAGACCGGAGCAGGAAGAGAATTCCCGTGTCCCCATGGCATTGCACTGTCCGGTAATTGAAAGAGAGGTGCCGCCCGGTTTTCCGATATTTCCGGTGATCAAGTTTAAATTGTTGATGGCCACAACACCGTCAGAGCCGTGCGTGGATTGATTGATCCCCATGGTCCAGATCGTCATGGCGGCCCCGGCCTCGGCATAAATCCGCGCCACTTTACGGATCATCCTCGCTGAAATCCCGCAAATCGGTTCGGCCACTTCGGGACTGTATTGATCAACCAGTGCATTGAAGGCTTCAAACCCGTTCGTATGGGTTTGGATATAGTTTCGATCTTCGAGCCCTTCTTTTATAATCACATGGGCCATTGCGTTTAAAAGGACAAGGTCCGTACCGGGAGTGATTGGCAAGTGAATATCTGCCAACTGTGCAAACATGGTAACGCGTGGATCAACCACAATAACCGGAAACTTCCTGCGGTCATAGGCCTCTTTTAAACGATAATAAATAATCGGGTGCTGCTCTGGTAAATTGGAGCCAATCGCAAGTAAACACCCTGTGTGTTCAAAATCATCATAACACCCTGGCGGACCGTCACTGCCGAATGAACGCTTATAGCCGGACACAGCGGATGCCATGCACAAGGTCGTATTGCCGTCGTAATTATTGGTGCCGATGACCGCCCGAACCAGTTTACCCAGGGTATAAAATTCTTCGGTATAAATCTGACCGGTCGATACAATGGCAAAACTGTCCCGGCCATAGATGGCTTGAACCCTTGAAATCTCCGAGGCCGTTTTTTTTAAAGCCTCATCCCAACTTGTTTCCTGAAACCCATCGGACCGGTCTTTTCTTAATAAAGGAACAACACCACGGTTCTTCGATTCAAACACTTCAAACTCATAAATCCCTTTCAGGCAGAGTTTCCCCCGGTTGACATCGGCAGTTTCCACGCCACGGGCGGTTACGGCTTTTCCGGCCTTGTTCACGCCGACCTCTATAGAACACCCCGTAGAACAATATCCACAGGTGGTGTAAACCCACTTTTCAACCGGTTTAACCGGCAATTGAATCGGGTTTTTATGCAGACGTCCAAATAACATTAATTTTTCCCATTAAAAAGGCGCATAGACCAAATCGGTCTAGGCGCCTTAGCCAAAAGAAACACTTCCTTGTGCTTCGAAGAAGTCTAATAGTCTGAAACATGACGAAAAAGAACGGTTTCTTATTTCATATCCCTCTTTTCAACTGACTGATCTGTTCGATAATCTCTAAAAAATCTTGGGAGTCAATTGATTGTATAAATTTCACACCAAAAATATCCTGATGACCGGACATAAATGGCCTCCGGTATCGTATTATCCCAAAAAGTGTCATCTTAATGGTTTGGAGACTGCCTTGAGACCGATGTGTTGACAACATGGGAAACTGTAGACAGATTATTTTTCCTGGCTGAGCCATATTCTCCCCCTTTTGCGGGATGATGGCTGCACCGGAAACAGAGAGATCATGAAGGCGGCCGGGAATGTTTTTTTGGATAATACCCTCCATCACATCCTTCTCTTCATTAAAATGCGTTACAGGCGCAGCAGAGTCATCTTTTGACTTTGGTGATACTTGAACATCCGAACAAATGAATTCCTGAATATTTAATAAGCCCGGTTCCTTCTCCTGATCCACTCGGCGAACCATTTTAAGCTTGAATTGGCCTAACGCTTGGGTCACTTTATCTGAAAGCGTTGTCTGCAGTATCGGATCATCCAGATTCATGGGCCACCGTTTTTGTATCCTCGGATCAGCAAAGGCCAAGACCACTTTGGGGAACATGAGCTTTTTAACAAAACCCTGAATCACATATTTTCTGGATTCCCGGTACAAAACAAGAAGAATACGGTCATTAAACCCGACTTTGACTGAATCCGGTAATATAATGACAACCTGTGTTTCATCAGCACTGATAATTCGGGTTTGGCGAACCCGGCCTTCCGCCGTAATCAATTGGGCAATTTTTTCCTGACGTTCGTATTCTGCCAGGATACGTTTGCACAAATCCTGTTTTAAATTAACTTGATGGACAGATTCCTCATTCGTTTGAAGTAGTGCCCGGTCAATCGGAAGCTGGATCATTTTGTATCCAGGAGCTGTGCCTGTCATTACCTTATTGCTTATGAGGTTTAAGGGTTGGAGTTGGAGACTGTTATTTCATAAGTTCCCAGCAGTCCTGCCGAGGGCGGTGCATTTTCAGAATGACGGACTTCAGCTTTATAGGTTTCGGTCCCGGTCGCGGTAAATGTCACTAAAGAAGCGAGGTTACTCAAGTTGTTTTTGGGACAAGTGTTCACACTGCAAGAGGAAAAATTCCCCCCATTCGCATTGTCATTTGTCGCGATCGTCAGTCCGGAAGCGTTTTTAATGGTTAGAAAGGTGTCTGTCCCGTTTGTGAGATTGAGGGTTTCTACTGTATAAGATTCTCCTGAAACCACATTAAAGGTAAACACATCGACATCGTCTACAGGGTCCAGGGATACCGTCGGGTCCCGATAGAGGGTATATGTGGTGCCCGAAGAAATGGCCGGCTCCGACCCTTCTGCGGCATCTGCAAACAGCTTGATTTGCCGTTCTTGCAAAAGGGTCTGAAATGCGGTCTGGTCTCCAGTGGACCTGTCCTGCACAAATTGCGTCCAAAATGTTTCCATTGTCGTCGGTTTCTGTGTCGGAAAGCTTGCAGAGATTTTAAAAATATCTGAAAAGCTTAAATCCACTGAATCATTTTCCACGAGATCCACAGGATCATACAGATCCCACAATAACCCTGAAACCGCAATTTCACTTGTGGTATATTTTATAAAGGAAGAAAAGGTTTGAAACCCAGGCACCGTGTAATCTTCCAGGTTGACAGAAATAAAAATTCCTTCGGGCACCGTATCCACGTAATCTTCGCGATTCAACACGGCAATAGCAAAAAAGGTCGCCCACCCTTCCGACCAGCTCAGTCGAATATCCTGGTCACTTTCGGTTAAGGAATGGTCCCCCCCTAGGGAATCGTCCCGTAAAAACTTGCTGACAATAAAATGGCCGTATTCATGAACGATCACGGAATCATCATATTCATCGGTATCCCCGCCAGCTGAATCATCGCCCAGTAAGGAAATGGCATCCACCGAGTCATCATAAAACGAGCCCTTGGTACTTCCAGGCTCCCAATACACGGTAATCAAGGGCGGAACGCAGCCCGGGTATTGTGACGAAGGGCATGGGTCAACATTCTGAACAACCCTGCTCGCATCCATTATCACATCCAGAATATTAAAAGCTCCCCCTATCCGGCTCGACACTGTGGCGGTGACATCCTGTGTAATCGACAAGGGATCCCCTCCGCTGTCATCAATACCTGAAGAAATAAACCAGAGAACTTCTTTATTAAGTACATTATCCTTGATTTCAATTTTTGCGTTCTCTGCCGTTCCGGTTTTGCTGTAAACCTTGAGATACACCCCTGCACTGTTTCCGCTGTTATCCACGGTCAGGTGATAATCTCCATTTTCATCTGTCGCTGAAGTCCCCAATGTTTTTAGCCCATCGATTGCGACCACTTCAACAACCACGTTCCGAATCGGTTTTTCCAAAAGGGTCCCGGTAAATCCATTCGAATCATACAAGCGATCCTCATATCTGGCATTGCCCGAAAGGGTCAGTGACGCTGCCCCGGGATTAGGACTCTTCGCCCAAATGGTCGCTGAGCCGCTGACACCTCCGGAAGTCGCCGTAATCATAGCGACCCCGACTTGCTTGGCCGTGACGAGCCCATCCGAGTTGACCGATATTGTGTCAGGATCGTCCGATTGCCATGCAAACAAGACATTTTGTGCCGCGTCACCGGTAGACAAGGTTAAGGTCGCTGTCAATTGCGCCGTTTCTTCCCCGGCCACCAGCGTTGTGGTACTCGGCGTAATCGTAATTCGGTCGGCTTGAGAGGATGGATTATTGTTACTACTGCTGCAAGCCGTACTGAAGACCCAAGTAACAAACAAAAGTGTGAGGCGTTTCTTCAATCGATTATTTCTTTCTAAAATCAAAAATAGAACGTTGCTTCCTCTTGCCGTTATCTGGGGGGGTCAAAGACCGCTCAGGGATTTCACCTTCCAAGGTCAGGCTGTTTATTTGCGTATAAGCGGCACCATTTGGAAAATGCACGATCGCCCTGCCTTCCACAACAGGATTGACACCACTGCTGCTCACCACTCTGATTTTTATCTGATGGGATTCTCCGGCTTGAAGCTGTCCTTTCCATGCCGGTGTTCCTCCGACCAGTACAACATTTCGCGGAAGATCAATTAAAAGTTCAATCGACGCCGTATCCGTATGAACCCGGGCGGTCAGAATAATTTCCGTTTCCTCCGAATGAAGGGTATGTTGTTGAAATATGAGGTGAACCGGCGGACGCGGTTTGGCCCCAAGGCTTTCTTGAGCAACAAAAGCGGTATAAACCACCATGAGAAAAAAGAGCAATTTGCCTTTTATCATCATCCCCTCTTAAAATTTATAAAACAGAACGCAGTCCGGATGTCAGATGAATGACTGGACTTTATTTTATCACAAAATGAGGCAGGGGTTTCCCTTCAAACCTTGCTTTCAGGTTTTCAAGAACAATAAACCCCATTTTAACGCGGGTTTCCTTAGAGGCCGACCCAATGTGCGGTAAAGTCACCACATTGTTCATTTTGAGCAATGCGGAAGAAATCACCGGCTCTGCTTCAAAAACATCAAGCCCTGCACCCGCAATCTCTTTTTCCAGCAAAGCCGTGCAAAGCGCCTGCTCATCCACAACCGGCCCGCGGGAGGTATTAATCAGAAACGCATTTTTTTTCATCCGATGCAAGGCAGGCGCATCAATCAAATAACGGGAATCCATATTTAATGGCAAATGTAATGTCACAAAATCCGAGGCTTCCAGTAATGCCGTCAAAGGCTGAAATACAAGGCCAAGGGATTGTTCTTCTGCCGGACTCAACGGCCTTCGGCTGTAATAAATTGTTTTCATATTAAACCCCGCGGCCCGACGTGCGACGGCTTTTCCAATCCGGCCCATGCCTATAATCCCCAGGGTTTTTCCAAAGATGTCAGCGCCCATCATTTCGGTCGGCGCCCACCCGGTCCATTGTCCGGACTGAACCCATTGATGGGCTTCACAAATCCTGCGTGAAACCGCCATAAGAAGGGCCCAGGTTAAATCCGCTGTCGTTTCAGTCAAGACTCCCGGAGTATTGGTTACTGCGATTCGATGTTTTTGAGCCGCTTTTAAATCAATATTGTTGTACCCTACCGCATAATTTGCCACAATTTTCAATAACGGTCCCGCCTCAAAAACCTCTTGATCAATGGGATCACTCAACATGGAGATGATTCCGTCCGCCTGCTTGACACCCGCCAAAATTTCTTTCTTTTCAAGAGGGCGGTCGGGAGGATCATAGCGAAAATCAAACTCGGTTTTTAGTGCATCCATCACGGGCTTTGGGAGTGCACGGGTAGAAAAAACAACGGGTTTTGGCATCGGGATTTCCAGTCAGTTCATTAAAGTGTTACCGGGCGCTGATCATTTCTGCAGCATGCTGGCGGGTCAAGTCAGTAATGGTGACGCCGCCCAGCATTCGGGCCAATTCTTCTACGCGCTCCGGGTAGGACAATTCACGAATAGAAGTCACAATTCTCTTCCCTGCGGTTTTCTTTTCAACAAAATAATGATGGTCTGCCAAAGAAGCAATCTGTGGTAAGTGTGTGATACAAAGCACCTGATGTTGTTTGGACAAGGTAAAAAGACGTCGGCCAACCCGCTCCGCGATGCCGCCGCCGACTCCGGCATCGACTTCATCAAAAACAAAAGTCGGGACAGGGTCTACTTCGGCAAGGACAACTTTGAGCGCCAGCATAATTCGGGACAATTCGCCCCCCGAAGCAATCTTAGCCAAACCTCTCGGTGTTTCACCCGGCAAGGCGATCAAAAATTCTACTTGATCAATGCCAGTCAGGGTCGGTTCAGTGCGGGAAATTTCCACTTGAAACACGGTCATCCCCATCCCCAAACCGTCGAGCTCTACATTAACTCTGTCTTGTAGTTGACTTCCTTTTTTTGTACGGGCCCCACTGAGATTTTCAGCGGATTCAGCCATTTTTTTCTCGATCGTCTGTAGTTCACCTTCCACTTCCTTCAGCCTTAGTGCACTTTCAGAATGACCGGATAATCGGTCTTCAAGCTCTTGTTGATAGGTCAATAACTCGGTCACAGATCGTTGATATTTGCGCTTGAGCTGCTGAATAAGAAACAGGCGTGACGAGACTTCCTCCAACCGGTCCGGATAATATTCATCCTCCTGAATCCGCCCCCGGAGCAGTGCGGCCAACTCCTTGAGCTGGATTTGTGATTCTTTCCACAGGGCAAGTTCAGTGCCCGCATCTCCCGTGATATTTCCAAGATCCTGAAGCGCATGACCAATCTCGTCCAGGTGGGTCAGAATACCGCCTTCGTCGGTCAAACGGGACTGGGCTTCCTGGGTGGTCGATAACAGCTGTTCCCACTGTCTCAGCGTACGTTCTTCCCGCTCAAGCTCAGCCTCCTCCTCCGGATCAAGTTTCGCGTCTTGAATTTCAGTGAGCTGAAAAGAATAGAATTCAGTTTGTTCCTCCGATGCCGCAATGTGCTGTTTCAGCGTCTCCCGTTCTTTTATTAATGCGGACCACCGTTGAAAATCAGATTGGTAGGCTTTTTTGAGTCGGGTCAAAGCACCAAAATCATCAAGCAAGGTACGCTGCCAATCCAGGCGGGTCAACAACTGCTGGCCTTGCTGGCCATGCACTTCCACCAATTGCTGCCCAACCTCCTTTAACATGCTTAAGGTCGCCATCCCGCCATTTAAGTAGGCACGATTTTTTCCATTTTTACTCAGGATACGCCGAATTAACAACTCGTCGGAATCATCTGTATCCAACTGATGTGTTCCAATCAAGCCACTGGACGAGGGGTTTGAAAAAACAGAGGCATCAAAAGCGGCCTCAATCGTTGCTTCTTTTTCACCTTCGCGCACACCTTCTCCGAGAGATCGCTCTCCAAGAATGAGAGAAAGCGCGCCAATGAGGATGGACTTTCCGGCGCCAGTTTCACCGGTGATGACATTAAACCCTTCAGACAGAGGGAGAGAGACTTCATCAATAATTGCATAATTCTTGATATGAAGCTCTCTTAACATGAGACTTCAGTGCCGGTTATGTGGTAAGCACGGCATCAATTTTTTCCTTGAATTGTTTTTTGGAGGCCGCACCGACGATCTTATCAATCACTTTCCCTTCCTTAAAAAAGAGAAGAGAAGGGATTCCCATAATTTGGTGTTGACTGGCAATTTCCGGATTTTCATCGGTGTTTAGTTTGCAGACCTTCATTTTTCCCTGGTACTCTTCCGCAAGCTCTTCAATGGTGGGTGCGATCATTTTACACGGCCCGCACCAAGCGGCCCAAAAGTCAACCATAACCGGTGTGGAAGACTGCATCACTTCTTGTTGCCAGGTTTGACTGTTCACTTCTACTGCATTTCCCATTCTCTCTCCTTCTTTATACGAATTCGCTTTGATTTAATCCATGCAAAGGCCGCTTCATTCTGACTGTTTGATGAATAGGAGTTCATTCTAAAAAAAGTCAGTAATGAAGTCAATCTTATGCACCGCTATTTACTTTAGCACAAAGATAAAAAAGCCTCCCTTTTCCGAAATCACGGAAAAGGGAGGCTTTGGCATTCATGAATGCTTGAGGCGTTAAACTACATCATGCCGCCCATGCCACCCATACCGCCCATGCCGCCACCCATATCCGGAGGCATTGGGGAAGCAGCGTCTTTCTTTTCAGGAAGATCGGAGATCATCACTTCGGTCGTCAGCATTAACCCTGAGACGCTGGCTGCATTTTCCAGAGCAGTCCGTGTCACTTTGGTCGGGTCGATAATGCCAGCTTCAACCAAATCCACATAGGATTCTGTATTGGCATCAAAGCCAACCGGTCCGGTCTCTTTTTTCACCCGTTCTACAACGACTGAACTCTCGACACCTGCATTTTCAGCAATCTGCCGAATCGGTTCTTCCAGCGCGCGTTTAACCAGTTCGACGCCCACTTTTTCACTGCCTTCAAGCTTGACTTCATCAAGGACAGAAAGACACCGCAACAATGCAACACCGCCACCGGCGACAATGCCCTCTTCAACCGCTGCTTTGGTTGCATGTAATGCATCTTCCACACGGGCCTTCCGTTCTTTCATTTCTGTTTCTGTGACCGCGCCCACATTAATTACGGCGACTCCGCCAACAATTTTAGCGAGTCGTTCTTGCAGCTTTTCACGATCGTAGTCCGACGTGGTTTCTTCGACCTGGGCCTTAATCTGTTTTACGCGTGCCTGAATTTTTGTGGTATCTCCGGCACCTTCAACAATGGTCGTATTGTCTTTATCAATGGTAATGCGTTTGGCTTCACCAAGATCTTCGACTTTGATGGTTTCGAGTTTCAACCCTAAGTCTTCGGAAATGACCTGGCCACCCGTTAAAATGGCGATATCTTCCAGCATGGCCTTGCGTCGATCTCCAAACCCCGGGGCTTTAACTGCAGCCACGTTCAAGGTCCCACGCAGTTTGTTCACAACCAATGTCGCAAGCGCTTCACCATCCACGTCCTCGGCAATAATCACGAGGGGCCGACCAGCCTTGGCCACCTGCTCCAATACCGGCAATAAATCCTTCATGGAAGAAATTTTCTTTTCATTGATCAAAATGTAAGCATTCTCAAACGAGACTTCCATACGATCTGAATCGGTCACAAAATAAGGAGAAATATAACCCCGGTCAAACTGCATACCTTCCACAACATCAAGTGTTGTTTCCGCACTTTTTGCTTCCTCAACGGTAATGACGCCATCTTTACCCACTTTTTCCATGGCTTCCGCAATGAGCTCACCGATCGTATGATCGTTGTTCGCCGAGATGGTTCCAATCTGTGCGATCTCTTTTTTGGTTTTGCAAGGTTTGGACGCCTTTTGCAGCTCCGCAGTGACTGCGGAAACCGCCTGGTCAATACCGCGTTTTAATTCCATTGCGTTTGCTCCGGCGGAAAGATTCTTTACGCCTTCACGAAAAATTGCCTGTGCCAAAATAGTGGCCGTTGTTGTGCCGTCTCCGGCAACGTCTGAAGTCTTGCTCGACACTTCTTTAACCAATTGGGCTCCCATGTTTTCATAGGGATCCTGTAATTCGATTTCCTTCGCAACAGTGACACCATCCTTTGTGATTAAAGGGGCACCAAATTTTTTGTCAATCACGGCATTACGCCCCTTAGGACCCAAGGTCGCCTTTACGGCCGCCGCCAATTGATTGACGCCTTTAAGGATTTTAGCCCGGGCTTCATCACCAAAAATCATCTGTTTAGCCATTCATTCCTCCTAAATGTTTTACTACAAAAGCATTCTTATTCAATTTCCTAGGTTCACTTAACTCAAGTCTTCCTGAGAAAAACAATTATCCAATCACGCCTAAAATATCTTCTTCTTTTAGAATTAAATATTCTTCATCATCGATGTTGATTTTGCTGCCAGAATATTTATCAAAGAGGACGGTCTCTCCTACCTTCACATCCTTGACTTCACTGCCAATTGCCTCAATAACCCCTTTTTGGGGTTTTTCTTTAGCAGCATCCGGGATATAGAGACCACTTGCTGTTTTATCCGGTTCTGCAGCATAGCTTACAAACACCCGCTCTTTTAATGGTCTAAACTTTACTGCTGATTTTGTTTCTCCCATCTCTTTTACTCCTCCTTAGTTAAAATAAACACTTCTTTATTTAATGATGCGTTCCCGATCCTTAGGACTTCAGGATAAAACGCGCCTCATCAACATAGAGCGCCACGATATTAGCACTCTCATTATATGAGTGCTAACACCTTATATAATAATCAAAATCTTAAAATCAAGGGGGTGGGCTTTATTTTTTTTGAGAAGCCCGCTGGAAGAGAGAAAGATAGGCTATCTAATTGAAATGTATTACTTTTTTACTAGTTCTTTTGAGCTGAAACGACCTCAGGATCCATTTCCTTGAAGATACGCCACCCTTTCAAAAGGTCAACCGCCTTTTTAAGTTGCGCATCTTCTTCCGGGGACATGTTTTGGGCCTGCGGCAATGGCTCATCACTGTCATCGCCTTCTGTTTGCTCAGGATCTGCAGGATCTGATTCTTCGGAAATGGTTTCATTGGAAAGGTGGCGCGCCAAGTCTTTTTCCCGGACAATCGGACTTTCCTTGACTTCTTTCGGCAACTCAGGTCGAACAATAATATCCGGGTCAATCCCGGTATTCTGTATCGAACGGCCACTCGGGGTATAGTATTTCGCAGTCGTCAACCGAATTGCAGAACCATCTGATAAGGGGAGTATCGTTTGGACAGATCCTTTTCCAAATGTTTCAGTACCCACTACGACCGCACGCTTCCAATCCTGCAAAGCACCTGCAACAATTTCAGACGCACTGGCGCTGCCTTCATTCACCAATACGATGATGGGAATTCTTCCCAGTCGGCTGGACCGACTGGCAATATACTCATCTTCTTTTCCATCACGAGATTTTATGGATACAATTAATTGTCCATTTTCCAAAAATTGCTCTGAAACTTCTTTAGCAGAATTTAAAAGACCGCCGGGATTATTTCTAAGATCAAGCACAAGCGAATGAATATCCGCGCCCATCAACTTTGCAATGGCTGTCGAAAGATCCCGAGCCGTATGCTCCTGAAACTGGGTTAATTGAATATATCCGATTCCCGGTTCAAGCAGTCTGGATTTGACGCTTTTAATACGGATGACATCCCGTATTAAGGTAAAAACCAGTTCTTCAGGCTCTGATTCCCGATAAATGGTCAGGGTCACCGCCGTTCCTTTTCTTCCCCTCATTTTTTGCACAGCATCCATCAAGGTCGTCTCTTCTGTCATCACAAAATCATCGACTTTAAGGACCACATCTCCAGGCTTAATCCCCACTTTTGCCGCAGGGGTATCTGCAATTGGAGCAACGACCACCAGTTTTTTATCCCGGATACCGATTTGCAGCCCTAAACCACCAAATTCTCCCCGTGTATCAACCTGCATTTCCTTGTAAACTTCTGGAGACATAAAAGCTGAATGGGCATCCAGCGTATTGAGCATGCCTTTAACGGCACCGTAGACCAGTTCCTTGGTGTCTACCGGTTCGACATAGCTTTTTTTAAGAGCAGAAAGCACTTCTGAAAAGATTTTAAGATCTTTATAACCATCGGTTTCAGCAGAAACCTTTGTTTCTAGACCCCGGCCCAGAAAAAGAAACGCCCCGAAAAATCCGAGTGTAGCCAAGAGCAATAAAGTGACACTCATTTTTTTCTTAAATTTCATTATAATTCCTCCAAAAACTCCCGGCCGGGTTTTGTCGATTAAAACCAGTCAGTTTCCGATATTCGGGTTTGACTTTTAACAACTTGACTCATTTAAATTCTATCATAGCAGGCAAAAACAAGACAGTATAACATGCCTTACTTCCTTTTTTGAAGCCATGACAGGGGGTTTGTGGGTTCACCCTGGTGCCGAATTTCAAAATAAAGCTTGGCCTCGCTCGATAATCCGGTACCGCCCACCTCACCAATCGTCCTGTTTTTTGAAACCTGGTCCCCCACACCAACCATTAATTTGGCCAGATGTGCGTAAAGCGAATAATAATTTTCTCCATGATCAATCATAATCATCATGCCGTAGCCCCTGAACCAATCCGCAAAAACAACCGTTCCCTCAAACACTGATCGCACTTCCCCGCCTTTGGCTGGAGTAATCTCGATTCCTTTTCTAAAAATGGTTTCATTAAATTTCGGATGTTTTTGACGACCAAATCGCGCAACCACTTTACCGTCGTTTGGCCAGCGCAGCTTGCCTTTTGCTTTTGAAAACTTTAATGGCAGGTGGCTGTCCTGTTCTTTTTTCTTTTTTTCAAGTGTCTTGATTAATGATTGAACCTGAGCAGACGATTGTGTCATCTCTGATACGGCTTTTTTAAAAATGTCGCGGTCTTTTCGAACAGAAGCCAGCAATCGATTTTTTTTCTTTCGTTCGGAACGGCCTTGTACGATCTTTTGTGCCAGCACCTCGCGATCAACCATCATATGGTCGATCACGTCGGCCAACCGCGCTTTTTTTTCGATTAACTCTTCATTCATGTCTTTAAACTGACTTAACACCTCATCTTCCCTTTGGGCCACGGTCTTCATATATTGAATTTTTCTTAATAAATCCGGATAACTTTGAGATGAAAAGAGTATTTTTAATGCGGCCCCCTGCTTTTCTTTGTAAATGGATTTGAGACGCCCCAGGATTATTTCCCGCCCCTTACTGATTTCAAGGTTTACGTCCTCTATCCGGCTGGTCAGCGTCTTGGCCTCTTTTTCTTTTTCCCGTATTGTATGCTCCAGTAAGCCTGATTCTTTTTTTAAAAGACTAAACTTGCGGTCCATGATTTCAATATCGGCCAACAGGGAACGTTCTTTTTTTTGTGAGGCAATGGATCGCTGCTTCTTTTCTTTGATCTGGGTTTCAATTTCTTTCAGCGCTTTTTTTTCTTTTATAATTTGCTGATTAATGTCAGCCGCCTCTTCTGCGCGGCTGCTTGAAAAATTCAATACAAGCAGGAATACACTGGTACCCAATATGATGAAAATCTTGTTTTTCATCTGGTGATTATTCCGGATTTCTTAGCCTTAAAAGATGGTTTAAAGAGATGTAACTGCCAATACCGCCCAGCGTGCTACCGGCGATCACCAATGCGCCTAATAAATCGGGAGAGAGAAATTGGAGCCCTTTAAAAGTCCCCAATGTGCCTAAAAACACGCCTATTTTTTCTTCCATATATTGAAAAATTAAAAAAAGGAACACAACGGAGACTCCGCTGCTCAATGCACCCATTAGAAAACCTTCTATCAAAAAAGGAACCTTGATAAACCCATGTGTTGCCCCGATTAACTTCATAATCTCAATTTCTTCATGACGGTTATAAAAGTGGAGACGGACCGTATTCGCAATATTGGTCATCACAGTCACCGTTAAAAACCCCCCGATACCCACTCCAATAATGCGCAACAAAATCAAAAAGGTATTCAGGTTTTCCAACCATTCAGAACCATATTGCACTTCTTCTACCCCTGAAACTGCTTTAAAATCGTCTATAATCTTTTCCAGCGCTTCCTGATGCTGGTATTCGCTCTTAACAACCACCTCAAAAGAGGCCGGCAATGGATTTTCTCCCAGCCGTTCTATTATCGTTTTGTCTTCAAAAGACTCATTGAAAATTTCCAATGCAGCTTCTTTTGAAATGTAATTGGAAGATAAGATACGAGAATCATTCCGGATTAATTTTTTTATTTTTTCAATGGCGTCGCCACCCGCTTCGTCTTTTAAATAGATACTAAACTGTACACTTTCCCGCATCGTTTGCACAAAGCCTTGTGCATTATGGTACAAGATCAAAAAAAGCCCGAAGAGCATCAAAGTCAGGCTCAGCGAAATAAGGGAAAAAAATCCCAGTGTCCGATTAATCTGAATATTTTCTATCGCAGACTTAAAGTGGTAAAAAAACTGTCTCATTCGGGAACCCCGTCAGAAATAATTCGCCCACCTTTGAGGACCAGCCTGCGTCTCGAAATTCTGGCAAAAAGCTGTCGATCATGGGTCGCCACGACAACTGTCGTGCCCGCAGTCTGGATGTTACGCAATAAGTCGACAATATCCAAAGAAAGCTCTTGATCAAGGTTTCCCGTCGGCTCATCCGCCAATAAAATGGCCGGTCGATTCACCAAGGCTCTCGCAATCGCAACACGCTGTTGCTCCCCTCCGGACAGATAGGAAGGACGCTGGGCCTGTCGGTGTTCGATTCGGACCATTTTAAGCACCTCGTGCACCCTTTTTTTGATTTCAGTCCGTGATGCACCAATCATTTCAAGCGGCAACGCGACATTATCAAATACCGTTTTACGTTGAATCAATTTAAAATCCTGAAAGACAAACCCCATGCTGCGACGAAGGAAGGGGATTTGCCGTTCCTTAAGCCGTGAAACATTTTTCCCGCCGATTAATATTTGTCCCTGATCTGCCCGCTCCTGACAAAACAAAACCTTTAGCAGGGTTGATTTTCCAGCGCCGCTGGAACCCGTCACAAAAACAAACTCTCCCTTTTCGATCTTGAGATTAATATCTTCTAAGGCAAGAAAATCTTTCTTGTAATATTTATAAACATGAAACAGCTGTATCATAATAAAATATCAGGAACCTTAGAATATTATTGGCACACACATTTTGGAAAAGTTCCAGCAGGTTTTAAAGATAAATTTCCAAGGGACACAAACAAAAAGTTAGGCGTGTTCAGCTTCCTTTTGGGTCAAGTATTCTAAAATCAAGGCGTCCAGGCCTTTCTTGGGCGCCTCATGTTCCTTCGCGCTTCCTTTATGATTTTCTTTTTCGTGCATTGTATGATCAGGCTCATTTGGCACGGCTTCAGGAGAAACTGATTGGTCTTCGGACATCACAGATCCCGCTTCCGGCCCGCCATTACCTGTGTCCATTTTTCCACGCACCAGGTCTCGCAACATTTGCTTATGTTGCTGCTGCATCTTTTCCTTAATCGTTTCTTCATATTTCGCGGTTTTAGGAACATCAAGATAGCTGCTTTTTTTTGAGGAGAGGATAACACCATTTTTAAATAAAATGGTTGTGAGGGTATGCTGGTCCAAGCCACCATCTTCTGTTTGAACATGGTAGGTTTCGCCTTTATGTTGAATATTCGTATTTATACCGATAAACATTGTCTTTAGTATACCGCTTTTTTAAAATTATATGGTCATCTCGAAAGCATTTCTAATCAACTCGACTTGCTTTGCTTTCATTCCAGTCCGAATGGCAACCACATCAAAACGACAGCAGCAAGACATCAATCCTTTCTCACTGAGGTACGACAATGCCACTTGCGAGATTTTCAACTGCTTTCTATAATCGACCGCCGCCTGAGGTGCCCCGAAATCGTCGCCCGACCTCGTTTTGACTTCGATAAAGACAAGAACCTCCCCTTCCTGAGCAATGATATCAATTTCTCCGATTCTATTGCGATAGTTTTGGGTAATAATACGAAAGCCCTCTTTTTTTAAATAACGGAGGGCAAGGGTCTCTCCTTTTTTTCCTGTGATTAAATGACGCCGCGAAACGTCTTTCGGTGCAGATGACACGGACCAAATTCCTTAATTCGAAGCAGATGTTCACGTGTACCATATCCTTTATGCCGATTAAAATGGTACATCGGGTATGTTTCATGAAAATCGCACATCATGCGATCACGTGTGACCTTGGCAATCACCGACGCGGCCGCAATGGATAGGGAAAGATCGTCCCCATGAATAATGCCTTTTTGAGGAATTTCCAGATCCGGAAGGGTCAATGCATCGATTAAAATATAATCGGGTTTTTCAGACAACGCTTCAACACCTTGCCGCATCGCCTTCACCGTGGCCTGTAAAATATTGATCTGGTCAATGATTTTGTTATCGACAATGCCCACGCCCGTTGCACAGGCTTGTCCATTGATTTGCTCATAAAAAAAATCCCGCCGGGCAGGAGACAGCTTTTTAGAATCCCTGAGCCCCTCAATAATACATCCCTTGGGCAAAATAACGGCGGCTGCCACGACCGGGCCCGCAAGTGCACCGCGCCCCGCTTCATCAATGCCACAGACGAGCCGATACCCAGAATCATAAAGGGCATTCTCATAGGACATCATCATAAAAGGAAACACCCTGCGGGCTTAGGGCTTTTCTGAAATGGACTAAGGTTAGGCCTCGCCTTCAGAAGGAGTCGATGCTTCCACTGGAGCGGCTTTCGCGGCTTTTGGTTTTGTATAAACACGCTCCTTTTCTGCAATACGTGCCGCCCGGCCGGTACGGGCACGCAAATAGTACAACTTTGCCCGCCTGACCTTCCCTTCCCTGACGTTCTCAACCTTGTCGACAAATGGAGAATTAAAGGGGAATATTCTTTCAACACCCACCCCAAAGGATGTTTTACGTACGGTAAATGTCCGCCTATTCCGTTTTCCCTTGATTCGGATCACAATACCTTCGTAAACCTGTATACGTTCCTTCTCGCCTTCTTTAATTCTCACGTGAACCCGGACTGTTTCCCCAATCTTCATCTCAGGTGTTTCCTTGTTCACCAGTCCCTCTTCGAGACGCTCTAAACGATTCATGTCTTTCTTCTCCCTTGTCGCTCATTAGCCGCACACGATTTTGGCCCGTGCGTGACCCGTTTTTTATATTTTATTTTAACTTGGACGGGCCAATCGTTCTTTTTCATCTGCCGTCAACACGGCCTGATTTAACAAGTCAGGTCGTTTTAAATAGGTATTCTTGACCGCTTGTGCTCTCCGCCAGGCCCTGATTGCAGAATGGTTCCCGGAAACAAGAACTTCCGGAACCTGCATCCCCTTAAATTCAAAAGGTCTGGTGTAATGTGGATATTCTAAAAGCGAACCTTCAAAGGACTCTTCCTTAATCGAGTCTGCCCCCCCTAAAACACCGGGAATCAGGCGCGCTGAAGCATCAATCATCATCATTGCAGGAAGCTCTCCGCCTGTTAGAATATAATCACCAACCGAGACCTCTTCCGGAGAAATCCCTTCCATCACACGAAAATCAATCCCTTCATAATGACCGCAAATAAAAACCAGAGGCTTACTTTCTCCTGAAAACGCTTCCGCCATTTTTTGATTAAAGCGCTTTCCCTGGGGTGAGGGCAGAATCACACGGAGGTCATTGCCTCTGATGGCTTTCACACGCTCAATCGCAGCAAAAATGGGTTCGGGTTTCAATAGCATCCCCCCGCCACCACCATAGGGAACATCATCCGTCATTCGGTGCTTATCCTGTGCGAAATCCCTCAACTGGTGGGCAGTTACGTCCAGATACCCCTGGTCCTGGGCCCGGTTTAAAATGCTTTCTCCCAACGCCGCCTGAACCATTTCAGGAAACAATGTGATAACATCACAGCGCATCATAAATCCAGTAATCCCTCAATGACGTTAATGTCCATCCGCTTTCGTTCTAAATCAATAGCAAGTACAAACTTTTTAATCGCAGGAATCAGTGACTCGTCCGTCCCCTTCCGGACAACAAACATGTCATTGTTTCCCATTTCAAGAATCTCCTTCACTTGCCCAATACACTCCCCATCCTGCGTATAAACATGCAAACCAATTAAATCAGAATGGAAGTAACTCTCTTTGGGCAGAGCAACACGCTCTGATTCCGGGACTTGAAGATAAGCCCCCTTTAGACACTCGACTTCCTCTACGGTATGTAATTCTGAAAACCTCAAATAAACAAATGGTAATCCATAGCGGACGTTGTCGATTTTAAAACGCAGCCGCTCATGCGCCTGCGTTAAAAGGGTAACTTCATTCAGTGTGTCAAACCGATTTGGGAAATCAGTCAAAAGCCCCACCTTGACCTCTCCCTGAAGCCCCACCGGCTTGAGGATTTTCCCAATAGTGACCCAATCTTCTACGGGCACTTATTCCAAAATCTCAAGGACACACCGCTTCCCTATTTTGGTTCCTGCGGCATTTAAAATGGTCCGCATTGCTCTAGCCGTCCTTCCCTGCTTCCCAATAACCTTACCCAGGTCTTCCTGGGCCACTCTTAATTCTATTATCGTCGTTTTTTCACCTTCTGTATCTTTGACTTCAACACTTTCAGGCCGGTCAACCAGTGATTTCGCAATATACTCAATCAAGTCTTTCATCGACGCTACCTCCATACGAGTGTTCAGGAGAGAGAGGGATCTTTAAGGAAAAAGAGATCCTATCTTGCCCGATTATGATGCCTTCTGTTCTGACGCCTGTTTAAACAATTGCGACTTCTTGAAAATCGATTTTACAGTATCTGAGGGCAATGCGCCCTTATTCAACCAATGAATCGCGCGATCTTCTTGAATTTTCACAACGGCTTCCTCCCCCAGAGGATCATAAGTTCCTAAAATTTCAATAAACTTACCGTCTCTGGGTGATTCGGAATCGGAAACAACCATTCGATAAAAAGGTCGTTTATGTCGGCCCATCCGAGCCAACCGAATTCTAACTGCCATATATCTGTCCTTATATATTAGGGTTAATAACTGACTTTTTTAAAGCACTGTATTTCTATGCAGTGTTTTTTTCAATAAAGCCTGGAATTTGTACAAACTGTATTTTACTAAAAAGGCCGCATTCCACGTCCCATTCCCATCATGCCTCCTTTTCCTGAAGACATGCGCTTCATCATCTTTTTCGCTTGATAAAATTGCTTTAACAGACGATTTAATTCCGGAACGGAAGTGCCGCTGCCTCTGGAAATACGCTTCCTTCGACTGCCGTTAATAATGCCGGGCTCGCGACGTTCCCTAGCCGTCATCGAAGAAATCATGGCCTGAATGGACTTCATTTCACGCTCGACTTTTGCCTGATCAGGAAGTGCTTTCATGCGTTGCATTCCTGGAATCATTTCCATTAATTTTGCGGCGCCGCCCATTTTTTTCATTGCGCTCAACTGATCACTAAAATCATCCAGCGTAAACTTGTCTTTTTTTAATTTCTGTTCGAGAAGTGCCGCTTCTTCCTGATCCGCGTTTTGTTCCGCAAGTTCAACAAGAGAAAGCACATCACCCATCCCTAAAATACGTGAGGCCATCCGGTCTGGATGAAACAGCTCCAAGGCATCCAG
The DNA here is from genome assembly GCA_945787655.1 of Nitrospiria bacterium. Classification (GTDB taxonomy): domain Bacteria; phylum Nitrospirota; class Nitrospiria; order SBBL01; family JAADHI01; genus JAADHI01. The sequence continues at coordinate 30,641 of CALZIJ010000002.1, forward strand.
TTTTTCGCCCGTCCCGATAAAACGAACAGGGGCCCCCGTTACAGCACGGATGGACAATATTGCACCCCCGCGCGCATCACCTTCCGTTTTGGTTAACACAACGCCGGACAAGCCCAGCTTTTCATGAAAAGTCTCCGCAACACTCACAGCCGTCTGGCCGGTCATCGCGTCCGCGACCAGCAACATTTCATCGGGAGAAACAGCCGTCTTCATTCGGGCCAGCTCCTCCATCAGGGTGTCATCAATTTCAAGGCGGCCGGCAGTATCGATAATCACAACATCATGGCCGTTTTCCCTTCCATAGGTTACCCCTTTTTTTGCTGCGGAAACTGGATCAGTTTCGCCCTCAGGAAGGACAACTGGCAGTTCCATTGTTTTGGCCAGTGTTTCCAGCTGATCCACGGCCGCCGGACGCTGCAAATCCGCCGCCACCAACACCACCCGCTTTGATTTATTTTGAAAATAGCGGGCGATTTTCCCCGACGTGGTCGTTTTTCCCGAACCTTGCAAACCCACCAGCATCACAACAGTCGGGGGCTTGGAGGACATGGCAATCCCCTTGCTTTCCCCTCCCATCAGTTCAGTCAACTCATTCGAAACAATTTTCACCACCTGCTGGCCCGGCGTCAAACTTTCAAGAACAGCCTTACCAACCGCTTTTTCCCGGACGGCGTCACAAAAAGATTTCGCGACTTTAAAATGGACATCCGCTTCTAAAAGCGCAAGGCGGACTTCCCGGAGGGTTTCATCAATATTTGCTTCGGTGAGCAGACCCCTGCCCCGGATTTTCTTGAACAGCTTATCAAGTCGTTTGCTAATGTTTTCCAGCATAATACGAGGGAATCTCTACAACGAAAAATAGGTCGATTATAGTATCAAATTTGAATTAAAGTCAAGATATTTCAAGGGCTTCTCTTTGAAATCGAAATAACACCGGATGTATGTTATGATATAGGCTCTAAAAGGAAATGTCACCTTACTTTTTTTAATATAGAGCCTCATGCCGGAACCGCCATCCAAAAAACAGCCAGAATCTGACCGTTCAGATCTTCAGGAAATCGATCTCTCCGAAGCCATCCAACTGATACGACAAGCAGGATATCCTGATCCAAGAGAAACATTCCCTTCTGATCAGCCCGCGAAAATAATGCAACAAGTGATTAACTGTTTATGCGCCCTGTCTATGCACGACGGTTTAACGGGGCTCTATAATCGCCGCTATTTCCAAATTGCGCTAAAAAGGGAACTGCTTCGATCAAAACGCGACAACACTCCCTGCTCACTACTCATGATTGACATCGACCACTTTAAAGAAGTCAATGATCATTTCGGTCATCCCGCCGGGGACAAAACCTTAAAATTTATTACGCCGCTTCTTAAAAACAGCCTTCGTCCGGGAGATACGTTTTGCCGATACGGCGGGGAAGAGTTTACCGTGATTTTGCCAAACTGCGCATTAATTTATGCAATCCAGGTAGCTGAACGCCTAAGAGGTGCTGTCGAGCAGTCCCGTGTTCCAGTGATGCCAGATAAGGCCCTGCCCATTACCGTGAGTATCGGGGCTGCCGAAACACGCCCTTTACTTCATTTCACACCCGCAACACTGATAAAAGCTGCGGATGAAGCCCTGTACACTGCAAAATCGAAAGGAAGAAACCAAACCTGCTCTCAAAAATGGGAACCAACAGAGGTTTCCATCAAAGAGCGGTCCGCCCTTTTTAATCGAAAGAACCAGAAAAATAAACCGCGCGACCCATGGCCGGATGAACCACGATCTCCCGAATAAACCCCATTTGAAAACGGCCTAGAATAAACTGGGGCGATTATCCAAATCTGGAAGCCTTGAAATAATCTTTTGGTGTGCTGCTGAAAACGCATAGTCTGAAAGCGCGGGCCGCTTAACCCACTTTAACGGTATCTTCACAGGGACAGGGGTTTTGATTTCCGCAGAAAAAACATGAAGAGTCATTTTAAAATGAGTAAAAACATGCCGAATGCTCATACAAAGCCGCGCGTGTTTAATCGTTTGATTAATTTCTTTTTGGAAAAAAGACTCAAAGCAAGAGAGCATCGTCCCCTCTTTTAACTCCCCTTCAAGGCGGGAACCCGGGAACTCCCATAGCCCTGCCAACAAACCGGTGAGTGGTCTCTGGTGAATTAATACACTGTCTTCGCAAGATAACAATCCGGCAAAATAGTCATAATGCGGGATTGTTTTTCTGGGGATCTTACACGGGAGTTCCTGTTGGAGCCCAAGCTGCCGCGCACTGCAATGTGGACCCACAGGGCAATCTCCACAATTCGGGCGCTTTGGAGTACAAACCGTCGCCCCCAAATCCATAATTGCTTGTAGATAATCCCCCGATTCGTGTCTGCGGGGCATTAACTTTTCCGAGCAGGTCCAAAGCCAGGCTTCCACTGCTTTTTCACGCGGGTCTTCTTCAATCGCAAAAAAACGGCAAAGCACACGCCGGACATTGCCGTCCAAAATTGGATAACGCTGACCGAAAGCAATGGTCAAAATGGCCCCGGCGGTTGACCGCCCTATTCCAGGAAGATCGCACAACCCTTCAAGTGTGGCCGGAATTTTCCCTGAAAATTGGGCGACTATTTTCTGAGCAGCCTGATGTAAATGTCGTGCGCGGGCGTAATACCCCAAGCCTTGCCATAGCTTGAGAACCTTATCCAAATCCGCTTTGGCAAGGTCGAAAACCGTTGGAAAAACACTCAGAAATCGATCGAAATACGGGCGAGCGGTGGTGACCTGTGTCTGCTGAAGCATAATTTCGGACACCCATACCGTATAAGGGTCAGTATTTTTTCGCCAAGGCAAGTCCCGGCCAGCTGCCTGGTACCATTGGAGCAAAGGGCGGGTAAATCGGGTTCTCGTTTTGGCCTCAACAACCCTTTCCATCATCCTGCTCAACCTCGGTTTCATCGTTTACTTTTTGGTCACGCTTTTCGTGCACCTCATGTTTCAATTCCAGCAGCTGAAGCTCCAATAATTTAAAGCGATCGGCAATCGGGTCACGCATTTTAGTGTGATCCAAATCGCCTTCTGTACTGCGGCGTCGAATGACTTTTCCCGGAATGCCCACAACCGTCGAATGGTCAGGAATCGGCTTTAGCACCACTGAGTTCGCCCCAATACGGACATGATGCCCCACTTGAATCGCCCCCAGAACCTTGGCCCCAGCACCGACAATCACATGGTCTCCCAAAGTAGGATGCCGTTTTCCCGGCTCCTTTCCGGTCCCGCCCAGCGTCACCCCCTGGTAAAGCGTGACATCGTCTCCAATTTCCGTTGTTTCTCCAATGACAACCCCCATACCGTGATCAATAAAAAACCCTCGGCCAATCACTGCGGCCGGATGAATTTCAATGCCGGTTAAAAACCGGGCAAAATGGGAGATCAATCGGGGCAATACCGGAACACCAATGCGATGAAGCTTATGGGCCAATCGATGCAGCAAAATGGCGTGCAAGCCCGAATAGGTCAATAATATTTCAAGAAGATTTCTCGCCGCCGGATCTCTGTCACGGGCAGCCTGAATATCACCTTTAATCACCTGAAACATCTGTTTCACTCGATTTCTGTATCAGGCTGACCGCCTGGGCGGCAATCCCTTCACCACGCCCAATAAAACCCAACTTTTCCAGGGTTGTGCCCTTTATATTTATCTGAGCAGGCGTTATAGATAACACCTGTGCAATCTTCTCTTTCATTTTATCCACATGAGGCAATATTTTTGGGGCTTCTGCCATCACCACACTGTCACAATTGATCACCTGATAGCCTTGCAATGCCATCATGTCCACCACCCTTTCAAGAAGTTTGATACTGGAGATTCCTTTCCATCGGGCATCCCCCGGCTTAAAATGTCGGCCAATATCACCCAACCCCATTGCCCCCAATAATGCATCCGCAATCGCATGTAACAACACGTCTCCGTCCGAGTATCCCATTAAGCCTTTTTCAAACGGAATCTCAACACCGCCTATGATACACGGGCGGCCTGTCTCAAGCGGATGCACATCATATCCTATTCCTACACGGATCATAAAATGATTATTCTCCGGATTGCTTTTCTATCCAGGCGGCTGCACGCTTCAAATCTGAAGCCTCTGTAATTTTGATATTCTCCACCAAGCCTTCCACACAAAATATCGGATGCCCTAACCGTTCAACCATCATGGCATCATCTGTGGCAACCATCGCATCGGCCAACCCTTTTTTATACGCAGCGGACAAGAGCGACAAGCGAAAAACTTGGGGGGTCTGCATGGCCCACACCCCGTCCCTTGGAATACTTCGACGAATAAAGCCTTCCTTTGAAACCTCCTTTAAGGAATCCGTCACTGGCCGTGCTGCCACTGCAGCGCCATATTTCTCCGCCTTTTGCATTAACGCATTGACCAATGCAGTGCTTAAAAAAGGGCGCGCACCATCATGGACCAGGACAAGATCATCCGGAGATTTTTCTTTTTCGAGACCCGACAGAGCAACGGCGACGGAATCCTGGCGCTTCGCCCCGCCCGGCAGGATATTTTTTACCTTGGTGAGCGCATATTCAGCAATGATATTTTCAGCGTAACTCTGGTCTTCTTCGGGCACGACACAGATGATTTCTTTGATATTGGGGATTTGTTGAAAAAGGGACAGGCTGTGAACAAAAACAGGGCGGCAGGCTAAAATTGAAAACTGTTTCTTTCCTCCAAATCGACGACCTGATCCTGCGGCAAGCACAATTGCAACAGCAGTCAAGGCTTCCCCGCCAAACGGCTGCTTTCTTGTGCATCGGCTTCAGGTTCATGTTCTTCACCCGGTGAGCCCCCATTGGCCGCTTCTTCACGGAAACGGCTAAAAATCATACGACCGGCCGGGGTTTGCAAAACACTGGTCACCGTGATTTCTATGGTTTTCCCTATCGATTTTCTTGCTTCGTCAATCACAATCATTGTGCCGTCATCAAGATAGGCAATCCCCTGGCCCACCTCTTTCCCTTCCTTCAAAACAAATACCCGCATTAATTCTCCAGGAAGCACAACAGGTTTCAATGCATTACAAAGCTGATTGATATTTAAAACCCTCACCCCTTGCAGTTCGGCCACCTTGTTTAAATTCAAATCATTGGTAATGACCTTGGCGTTAATGGACTTGCCCAGCGCGACAATCTTGGAATCCACTTCACGAATTGCAGGAAAGTCCGTATCCACGATACGAATTTCAATATCCGGCATTTGCTGTAAACGGTGCAGTACATCCAGCCCGCGTCGCCCGCGTGCGCGCTTCATGGAATCTGAAGAATCAGCAATATGCTGCAATTCCTGCAATATAAATTGAGGGGTAATAAAGACCCCTTCTAAAAAGCCGGTTTCACACAAATCCCCGATACGTCCGTCAATGATCACGCTGGTATCCAGAATTTTAAGGCTTTCTACAGGGGTAACGTCAGAAACCGGGGCAGGCCGTACCCGTGCCGAAAAAAAACGGGGATCGTCTTCAACCCGCAAGAGCACCACTGTGCCCACATAGGAGAAAAATAGAAGAGACAAGCCTTTCCAGGCAAAAGAAGTAACGGGTGAAACCCCCAGAAAAGGACTGATCATGGTATTTACAAGCGTACCCGCAAACAACCCGCCAACAAATCCAATTGCGCCCCAACCAATCCGTTTGATATTTTTTTTCTTTAGAAAAATAGAGAAATAGACCAGGGCTACCCCGAAGACAAAACCTATCCCCGCTCCGGGAAGTCCCCATTCTTTTTGAGTTTCCGAAGCCATGGAATACCCGACAAAGATACTGATTAGAACAAAGCAGAAATGAATAACATAATCAACTTTCATAGTATTGCTCCTTTTCACTTTTATGAAAAAGACAGGAAACGAGCACCTAATAATGTACATTTAAATACAGTATATAGAACTTGTATTATTTTGTTAAGGGGTGACTGTTAAAAATAATGTTCGATCCCCTCGGCGAACAAGCAACAGCACCGGTTCATTCCGATCAGCATTTTCGAGTGCGCTCTCATATGCATCCAGATTTTCAATGGGCTCCCGGTTAATTTCGAGAATAACATCCCCGCGTCTGATACCGGATTCCCCGGCCGGGCTGCCCGGCTCTACCGACATCACCACGACGCCCATTAAACTGGATTCCAATTCCAATTCTTCCATCAATGCTTCGGTTAGCGGGCTTACCGTCAATCCGCCCAAAAGGGTATTTTTTTTCGGTTTTTGATCCGTTGACCTATTCCGTTTTGAAAATAGGTTTTGGGGCTGCACCTCAATAATGACTTTCAGGTCCACCTTCTGCTGATCGCGCATCACCTCGACTTGGATATGATCTCCCGCCAGGGCTTTCGCAACAATATGCCGTAATTCATTGGTATCCTCCACCGGCTGGCCGTCAAATGAAAGAATGATATCCCCGGTTTGAAATCCGGCTTTTTCGGCTGGGCTTTTCAACATCACTTCACTGACCAAGGCCCCCTTGGCTTCTTTTAAACCAAAACTTTTTGCAATTTGAGGAGTGACTTCCTGAATGGCAACCCCCAGCCAACCTCTGACGACCTTGCCGGACTTCACCAGGTTACCCACAATCGAACGGACCATATCACTCGGAACGGCAAAGCCGATCCCCATGTAACCACCGCTTCGTGTAAAAATGGCGGTATTGATTCCGACAAGTTCTCCCTGAATATTCACCATCGCACCACCGGAATTTCCCGGATTAATCGCGGCATCGGTTTGTATAAAATCCTCGTAATCCGCCAAGCCGATATTGGCCCGGCCCACAGCAGAAATAATCCCCATCGTCACCGTCTGGGTCAGGCCAAAAGGATTACCTACCGCCAAAATGTATTCCCCAACCCTTAGTGTGGAAGAGTCACCCCAGGGAATGGTTGGTAAACCCGTCGCATTGATGCGGAGAACCGCCAAATCCGTTTTAGGGTCCGTTCCGACAACCGTGCCGATAAATTCCCGCTTGTCCGAGAGCAGTACTTTAATTTCATCCGCATCCTCAATCACATGGTTGTTGGTCACGATCAAACCGTCGGACTCAATAATCACACCGGAACCCGAACCGTCCCCTTTTCGTTCGTGGGGTTTTCTGCGTTTAAAATTATCTTCAAAAAATCGTTTCAGCGGCCCTTTCAAGGGCCCGTCTGACGACCCGTTGTCTTCAGGCCGGCGGGTCGTAGAGATATTGACCACAGCGGGAGTGACCAATTCGGAGACAGAGACAAACGCTTGTTCACTTTTGATGATGCCGTTCGGTTTGATCTGTGGTGCGTCGTTTCCAACGGCTTCTCCCGATGGAACAATGCGAAACTTCGAACTCAACATGAGCCCGGCCAACACCCCCGCTAATAATAAAAAAGCGGAAAAGACGACTCGCCTCTTTCCGCTCCGACTTTCTTTCGGCACGAACCCCCTCTTTCTTTCAAGGTAATTTGTGATTATACTATATGCATTTTTCACTTGTAAAGCTTGAGAAGTCCAATAACGATGTCTTTCTCTTCCGACGAAATCATCCGCTGGCAAAAAACAGATCAGCGCTACATATGGCACCCTTTCACCCAGATGCAGGAATGGGAACAAACACCCCCTGTCATCATCGTCGAAGGTGAGGGGGTTTGGCTGACCGACATTGAAGGCAACCGGTATCTTGACGGCACCTCATCGCTTTGGGTGAATATTCACGGACACGGCCATCCCAAAATAAATCAGGCATTAAAAGCCCAAATTGAAAAAATATCCCATTCAACCCTGCTGGGGCTGGCCAACCTGCCTTCCACAGAGCTTGCCCAAAAATTGATCCAAATCGCGCCGATCTCCAGCGAACCCCCTCATAGATTATCAAAGGTTTTTTATTCTGATAATGGATCAACTGCGGTAGAAATCGCGCTTAAAATGGCCTTTGCTTACTGGCAGCACCGGGGAAAACGGTTTAACAAAAAAAGAAAATTCATCTCTTTTGTCAACGCTTATCACGGGGACACAATCGGCTCCGTCAGCCTGGGAGGGATCGATCTTTTTCATCAGGCCTACCAGGCGCTATTGTTTGACACCATCAAAGTCCCCGCACCCACCTGTTACCGATGCCCGATTGCCCTGGAATATCCATCTTGTGAGATGGCTTGTATCAATACGGTTAAAAACGCCATTAAAGACAATCAGGCCGATCTGGCGGGTCTGGTCATCGAACCCTTAATTCAGGCCGCGGCCGGGATGCTGACCGCCCCGCCGGGTTATCTTAAAAAAATCCGAGCCCTTTGTAGCCAGTATGACATCCTGATGATTGCCGATGAAGTGGCCACCGGGTTTGGGCGGACAGGGAAGATGTTTGCGTGTGAACATGAAGACGTTGTACCTGATTTAATGGCCCTTTCGAAGGGAATCACCGGCGGTTACCTACCGCTGGCCGCCACCCTGACAACGCAGTCCATTTATGATGCCTTTCTGGGGGAATACGCCGCGTTTAAAACATTTTTCCACGGACACAGTTACACAGGCAACCCCTTAGGCTGTGCCGCTGCAGTGGCCAATCTGGAGGTTTTTGAAAGTGAGTACACGCTCGAAAAGCTTCAAAGCAAGATCCAATATGTCCAGGACACACTTCTGAACTGGAAAGACTGGCCTCATGTGGGGGACATTCGTCAGGCAGGATTGATGATCGCCATTGAACTGGTGTCTAATAAGGAAACCAAAACCCCGTATCCACTGGAAAAACGTATTGGTGTGCAGGTCTGCAATACGGCAAAGACACTCGGACTCATTCTTCGTCCGCTCGGCAATGTCATCGTACTGATGCCCCCGCTCTCTGTATCAAAAGAGGAATTATCCAGGATGCTCTCCATTGCAGGGACTTCTATCCGGCAACTCAAAACCTGAACATCCATCCGGCCGGAGACTTCCACCTCCTTCGTTAAAAATCCAACTGGTGTTAAAACCCATTGACGGGTTCACTCCCCTTCTTATTGCCAACGGCCAATAGCACGCTATAATTGTAAAGATAGCGATATCAGAATTACTATGACTATGACCTTTTAAGTATTGGATCTTTTAAGCATTATGCAAAGCACCGCCGATAGTCAGTCCATCCTCCGAACTGGGAAAATGTTTATTGTTGAAGATGAACCGGATATAGCCGGCCTGATTAGCGCCACGGCGGAAATTTCCGGATATGACGTTGAAATATTCTCAGAGGGAGAATCTTTTCGGGAGCGGTATCATCAAGACATCGACCTCATTTTATTGGACCTGTTACTTCCTCATGTAGACGGTATCGAATTAATCCGGTTTTTAGCGGATATCCAGTATCCCGGCCAACTGATTTTAATCAGCGGCCTCGACGAAGGCATTCTCCTTTCTGCTGAGAAACTCGCGGAAGAACAAAAGCTGAACTGTTTGGGAATTTTGAAAAAACCCTTCCGGGTCAATGCATTGCAACATTTGCTGAGTGTCTCATCTGCTTCTCTATCGCGTGAATCCCCTTCCTGGACTAAAGAGAAGGGACAGGTGATTCAGAATCAACGCGAAGACAGTGGAACAAAATCCATTTCCTCACATGAATTGCAACGCGGCATCCGGGAAAACCAGTTCATCGTTTATTACCAGCCCCAAATTAAAGTGACAGACCAATCCGTGATCGGAGCTGAAGCCCTGGTCAGATGGCAGCACCCGACACGTGGACTGATTCCGCCTAATCTGTTTATCCCGATTGCAGAAAAATTCGACCTGATTGATGATCTAACCTGGGTTGTCTTAAAACAGGCGATCCATCAATGCCAGCACTGGCGGCAGGGGCCTTTGAACTTTCACATTCGAATTAGTGTTAATATTTCCGCGATCACTTTAAAATCACTGGATCTCCCGGAACGTATACACTCCCTCACACACGAATCCGGGATTAACCCTGACCAGCTTGTACTGGAAATTACGGAATCCGCTTTAACACAGGAACTCATAAAATCCCTTGAAATCTTGACCCGGTTGCGAATCAAAAAATTTAATTTGTCAATCGATGATTTTGGAGCCGGGTATTCCTCTATGGTGCAATTACACCGTGTTCCTTTTTCAGAAATTAAGATCGACCGTTCCTTCGTCTTGCAAATGATCAAAGACCACGAGGCGCATGCCATTGTTGAAACAGTCATCATGTTGGGTAAAAAATTAGGCATGACCGTCATTGCGGAAGGGGTGGAAACAAAAGAAATTTTTACCCGGCTGGGACAATTGGGGTGTGATATTGCCCAAGGATATTTTTTTGCCAGGCCCATGCCGGGGCTTGAATTCGAAGAGTGGCTTTACCATAAACACCCAAAAACATCATAATTCCCGGTTCATGCCCTGGAGAATGCCCTTGATCACTTGCAATCGCCCCCTGGTATTCCTCCTCCTTTTTTTGATTCAGTTTGGCACCACACGAGATGGTTACGCCGAGAACCGCCTGGTCATTAATACCTCAATGACCTCTCCTCTTTCCAATACCACTCAAACCGGTTTTCTCGATTTAGTCCTTCAAGAGGCCTTGAGGAAAATCGGCTACACGGTGGAATCCGTCTTGCTCCCCGCAGAAAGATCGCTTATTAACGCCAACGCCGGTCAGGCTGACGGGGAGCAGCTCCGGATTGCCAGGCTGCAAAAAACCTACCCCAACCTAATACAGGTCCCTGAACCCCTGATTGATATGGAGTTTGTTGTTTTTACCCGGATGGCATCTTTTGAGGTCAAACATTGGGACAGCCTTAAACCTTACGCAGTCGCATTTAACACGGGTTGGAAAATACTGGAAAGAAATGTTCCCGATACGGCAGAAAAAATCCTGTTAAACAATGAATACCAACTCTTTTCGGTGTTAATGAATGGCAGAACAGATGTGATTATTTACTCCCGCTGGCTGGGCCTCGGATATATCAAACAACATCAACTCACAGGGATTAAAATATTAAACCCGCCTTTGGCACGAAGAAAAATGTACACCTATCTCCATAAAAAATACCAAAACCTCGTCCCTAAACTCGCGAAAGCCCTGCGCGCAATGAAATCTGACGGACGATACCAGACGCTTTTTCAACAGACCCTGAGTCCGTATTGCGAGGGCAGTCTGTCATGTTAAAGATTAAACCCCCTTTTTTTAAATCCGTCCTTGCACAGAAACTGACATTTTATACCGTCTTATTCAGTTCAATGATTACCCTGCTCACCACAGCGTCACAACTCTACCGAACCTATACCAACGATATCAGCCTCATAGAAGAACATTTAACAGATATTGAAAAAGTCCATCTTAAAAGCCTGACGGCCGATTTATGGGCCACTGACACAGAACAACTTCATACCCACCTGGAAGGGATTTCCTATACGCAAGACATCCTTTTTCTGGAGGTCAAAGATCAGGAAAAAGTCTGGGCCGTTGTCGGCTCGAAACCCCTGGAAAAGACCATCACCCGACAATTTCCCATGCGTTATTTTCATCGAGGGAAAGCCCATGAAATCGGCACTCTGACTGTGACCGCCAGCTTAGCCGGTGTTTATCAACGGTTGATCAATCAGACCGGGATAGTCCTCATTCACAACGGTATTAAAACCTTCCTCGTCTCAGGCTTTATTCTGGCTTTGTTTCATTTAATGATCACCCGGCATTTAAATAAAATAGCCCGTTTTGCAAGCGCATTGGAAATTGACCAGCTCGACCAGCCCTTTAGCCTGGGGCGAAAGGAGAAAGACGATTCAGATCAACCCGATGAACTGGATCTTGTGGTCAGTGCCATCCGACAAATGCAAATCAACCTGAAAAATACATTTAAAAATCTCGCCGACAGTGAACACCGTTTTCAAACTTTAGCGAAGGTTGCACCCGTTGGGATCTTCCAAACGGACTCCACCGGTAACTGTACCTATGTCAATAACCAATGGCTGAAATTTTCAGGATTCAATAAAATGGAGGATGCCCTCGGCGAGGGTTGGGCGCATGCCATTCACCCGGAAGACCGCGAACGGGTTTTTAGACTATGGCATCAGACCATTGCGGATCATTCTCCTTTCAATATGGAATGCCGCTTTCAACGACCCGACGGAAAGCTCAACTGGGTATTGGCCTCAGCCGAAGCAGAACTTGATCCGCAAGGAGAGGTCAAAGGCTACGTCGGTGCTTTCACGGACATCACGCTTCAAAAAAAGACGGAATCCACGATCCATGATATCGCCACCGGCGTTTCTGCTAAAACAGGAGAGGCTTTTTTTAAATCCCTCGTCATACAGTTAAGTCACCTCTTTGAAGCGGATTATGTCTTCATCGGTTCATGTAGTGGACATGAAACCAAACTCATCCGTACACTCTCACTCTGTAAACAAGGCAATATTATCGATAACATCGAATATTCACTGGTGGGGTCTTGCTGTGAAAACGTATTCGGAAAAACCACTTGTTTTTACCCGGATCATGTTCAAGAACATTTTCCCAATGACGCACTCCTCAAAAAAATCGGGGCATCCGGCTATATTGGCGCCCCTCTTTTTGCTAGCAATGGCGCACCTTTGGGCCTTATCGTCGCAATTAGCTGCTCACCAATGGAACGTACAAGCCGCTGGATCGATATTCTCGAAATATTTGCAATACGATCCTCGGCTGAAATCGAACGTCTGAATACTGAAAAGGCACTTCGACAATCTCAGAAAATGACCGCCATTGGTCAACTATCGGGGGGAATCGCCCACAATTTTAATAATCAATTGGGAATTATCGTTGGATACCTGGATCTTCTGGATAACCTTATCAGCGGCAAAAAAACACGTCAATGGCTCAAAAAGGCCGTCAACGCCACACTGCACTGCTCCGCACTCACCCGCCAGTTGCTCTCTATCTCCCGCCGGAGAGGGGTCACAAAAGAAAGCCTCGACTTAAACGCGACGATTAACAACCTGCATTCAATGATAGAACATGCGGTCACGCCCGCGATTGATGTGCAGTATGAACTTTCAAGCACCCTCTGGCTGACGATCATTGATCCGGCAGGTTTTCAGGATGCCCTGCTGAACCTTGTCATTAACGCCAGGGATGCCATGCCGAACGGCGGCCTGCTTAAAATAAAAACCGCCAATGTCCACGTGGATTTAAATAAAAAAGAATCCCATAAAGAGATCATACCCGGAGATTACGTTTTGCTGGAACTCAGTGATACAGGCCTTGGCATGAGCCCTGAAATCATCACTCAAGCCACAGAACCTTTTTTCACGACAAAAAAGGAAGGGCAAGGAACCGGATTAGGCCTTACAATGGTTCATAAGTTTGTAAAACAATACCATGGCATATTGAAACTGTTATCCGAACCCGAATCAGGCACACACATTTTGATCTATTTCCCCCGGCATCAACCGACACGCTTAATAGAAAACAATGAACCACAACTTGAACACAAACCACGGAAAGGACATGAATCCATCTTGATCGTGGATGATGAACCGGATCAACTCGCTTTGGCCGATTTCTACCTCTCTGAACTCGGCTATCAAACACACACGGCACAAAATGGGCACATCGCCCTGGAAATGCTTCAGGAAATTCCCAATATCGATCTACTTTTCAGCGATTTTGTAATGCCGGGGGGATTTAATGGAGATAAACTTGCGCAGGAAGCCCTTCAACTAAACCCTAAACTCAAAATACTGCTGACTTCGGGACTACATCAAGTGGCTTTGAGGAAATTAGGAATCCCTGAGGATGCACCACCGCATCCAATTTTGCAAAAACCTTATCGTAAAGACGAACTGGCTCGATATATGCGTGATTTACTGGATGGACATCAAACAACTGCTGTAGAAGCAGGCCTCAAGGGAGTGAACCAGCACAAACCCTAAAGCAACTCTTCCTTGATCATGATAGAAGATTTTCTCTTTAATGAAAGGACATAGGCCTTCGCAGCGCGTTCTTTCTTCTGACTAAGCCGGGCCTCGATCGTTCGACTGGGGTCCGGGCTCTCCGGGGTAGTACTCTCTTCGGCTTCTTTAATTTCAACCGGCGTAAGTGATACCCCGTTTTTCACAACAGATTGAGCCTTTTTAATCAACAGGGCTTCCCGTTGTTTTTCTTCAAAGAGCTTGGGGGTAAATTGTTCTCGCGACAAAATTTGCTGGTACCGCACCGGGTCAAATTGACCATCAGACTGGAATGCGGCCAAAGCCGTTACCGAATCTCTCAACGCCGCATCACTGATCGAAAGCTGCATACGGCGGGCTTCTTGCAGCCAAAGTTTTTGTTCGACCAAAGCCTCGATCACCCGCTGCCGCAAGGCCTCATCATCGTATTCATCTTGAAAGAGTTCCCGGTAAAACCTAGATTCATTCCGGTATGCCCGCTTGTATTCATCTATCGTAACGACTTCTTCCCCGATTTGAGCCAGGGCGTTGTCCACACGTTCATCACTTCCAAAACCCCACCAGCCCATTGAAACCGCAAAAACAGCGGCAATCCCCAGCATAATCAGCCGGAAAAACCAGGGATTTTCTATTGCCCCTTCTCTAATATTTTTTAGCACAACCGCCTCCTGAAAACTGAATTTCAGGGTACCATCTGATCCTTTAAAAATCAAACGGGACCATCAACAGGAATCACCCTTTGTGATCATTATTTCATTCTATTTCACTCTGGTCAGCCTGTTTTTATCAGTATGGTGAAAAAGATCCTCTTTTCCAAAAACTTTTAAAACCGTGTCTTCTGCATAACTGAAACTCCCATCTTCATGCAAGGTTATCCTTAGGTCATACCTCATCGTTTTAAAGGCCTCATCCAAAAAAGGATTGGAAAGAATACCGTAAATTTCAGATCCCGCTTCCGCCGACATTTCCAAAATGGTTGAATGCACATCGGCATGGCCTCCCGCATTCACGGTCACACCGCGCGGTACAATAAAGCAGCGCATAATTTGTTGTTCCTTGGCATCCCACAACCAATACCCCACTTCTTCGTGAAACGGTTTCTCTTGCCCCAAAGGCCAAGCTGTCGTGGCATATTTCAAGCCGTAAAGCACCTGCGGCCCGTTCACCACCGGCCCCAATGGGTCAAGGGTCATCCGTTCACGAAAAGACGTTTCTACGGGACCATTTCTTGAAAGACTCACATCAATCCCCTGGTCTCCCTCCCATGTCCCCGCCAAGGGTGAAAACGGGCCCAGATTTTTTAAAATATCTTCATCAATAACGGCTGGTTTTTCAAATACGTCCACTATAGGCACCTCCTTTGATTTAAGGCACAGGCTTCATCCGGATTTTCGGGGATGGGCTTGGTCGTACACCTCCATCAAGTGATCTATTTGCAAATGGGTATATCGTTGTGTGGTCGACAAACTGACATGCCCCAACAATTCCTGAACGGCTCTGAGGTCAGCACCGCCTTCAAGCAAATGTGTCGCAAAGCTATGGCGCAAGGTATGAGGGCTTGCTCCGGGTCGATCAATTTGGTTTAAATACTGTTTGACAATACGTCTCACACTACGGTCCGTGAGCCTTTTACCACGGTAATTTAAAAACACGCCTTTTCCGGAAACCGGCCGGACTTTCAGATAAGACTGAATCGCCTCAATCGCCCGGCTTCCGATCGGAACGATCCTTTCTTTTCTGCCTTTTCCGAATACGCGCAGGACGCCTGAATTAAGGTGAAGATCCGCATCGTCCAAGCCCACCAGCTCCGAAAGGCGAATACCCGTTGAATAAAAGGTTTCCAAAATCGCCAGATCTCTTAAACCACGCCATTGTTCCGCTTTGGGGAGGTGCATAAGCGCGCAGGCTTGATCCACGGTTAAGCAGCCAGGAAGCGGCTTTTCCAGTTTAGGGCTCGCCACCTGTTTTGCCGGGTTGAGCGTAATACGCCCGTTTTGAAGTAAAAATTCAAAATAGGAACGCAGCACAGTCAACTTCCGCGCGATGGTTACTTTCCGCAAGCCTTTCTGTCGGAGCGCCGCCAAAAACCCCCGAATCGCGAGATAATCAATCTTTTCGGGATCATAACTTTCAAGAGAGCAGATCGATTTTGAAACCAGGTACACCCGAAAATGGGACAAATCGGAGAGGTAGTTACGGAGTGTGTGGGGAGAGACATTTCGCTCTACCGTGAGATGTCTTCCAAAATCCTGTATTGAATCATCCATTTCGAAAGGTCTTCCAGTGCACGATTTACAATTTTTTGATACCGGTCGGCCTTCTTCATTTTTCGACGGCCTTTTTGGAGCGTTTCAACCGGGGGGAACAACCCAAAATTTGTGTTAATGGGTTGAAAAAAGGACGGGTCGCTTTTTGTAATATATTGAATTAATGCGCCGTGAGCCGTTGTTTCCGGCGGAACCACCGCATCTTCCCCGGACAATATTCTCGCCGCGTTCAGGCCCGCAAGTCCGCCCATCGCAGAAGACTCAACATACCCTTCCACACCCACAATCTGCCCGGCCAAAAAGAGGCCCGGCTGTGTCCGCAGCTGCAATGTCTCGGATAGAAGACGTGGTGAATTGAGAAAGGTATTGCGATGTAAACTGCCCAGCCTCAAGAAAGAAACATCTTCCAGCCCGGGAATGAGTTTAAAAACCCGCCGTTGTTCCGGCCAGGTCAGCTTGGTTTGAAATCCGACCAGACTATATGCTGTACCGTAAGCATTTTCCGCGCGAAGCTGCACCACAGCAAAAGGTTGTTTCCCCGTGCGCGGGTCCACCAGCCCAACAGGTTTCATGGGGCCAAACAAGGGGGTTTTTTTACCGCGTTCTGCAAGCACCTCAATGGGCAGGCACCCTTCAAAATAATTAATCTTTTCAAAAGACTTGGCCTTCACCCGCTCCCCGGCCATCAGTGCATCGTAAAACCGGTCATACTGTGCCTCATCCATCGGGCAGTTTAAATAATCATCACCTCCCTTGCCGTAACGGGAAGCTCGGAAAACAACGTCCATATTGATGCTGTCCGCTTCCACAATAGGTGAGATGGCATCATAAAAATAAAGGTGTTCTTCATTGGCGGCCGCTTTTAGTGAGGCGGTCAAGGCTTCCGATGTCAGCGGTCCTGAAGAAACCACCGCGGTTTGTTCAGAGGACGGAATCTCCTTCACCTCTTCATGTAATACAGTGATATTCGGGTGATTCTTAATCGCATCGGAAATGGCTTTTGAAAACTGGTCCCGATCCACGGCCAGAGCGCCGCCCGCGGGGACTGCCGCGGCCTCCGCTTTTTCAATAATCAGTGATCCAAGACGCCGTAATTCTTCTTTTAAAAGGCCGGGACCGCTGATGGGATTTAACGATCCCAGAGAATTACTGCAGACCAGTTCCGCAAGATGACCTGTTTCATGTGCGGGTGTCAGTTTCACCGGCCGCATTTCATACAGTGTCACTTCAATCCCGCGTGAGGCCGCCTGCCAGGCCGCTTCGGAACCGGCGAGTCCACCTCCAATAACAATCAATTTTTTCCCGGAATATTGATCAGGGTTCGTCATCTGGTCCATTCCTATTCATAGCCTTCGGCTTCCGTCGGAAATTTCCCCGAAAGCACGTCGGATTTGTATCGGGCAAAAGCATCGGAAGCGATGGCCGTCAAATCTGCATATCGGCGGACAAACTTGGGGTGAAAACGGGTAAACAATCCCAGCAAATCATGCATAACCAATACCTGTCCATCACAATGCGGTCCGGCGCCAATACCAATTGTTGGGATTTTAAGGGTCTGTGTAATTTTTTCCGCAAGGCGATTAGGTATCCCTTCCAAAACAATAGAAAAAGCCCCTGAAGATTCAAGCCGTTTCGCATCATCCAAGAGTGCTTTCGCGGCACGGTTCTCCCTGCCCTGGACCTTGTACCCCCCCATGCGATGAACGGACTGGGGGGTAAGGCCGATATGTGCCATCACGGGAATATCATAACGGCTCAGGGCCTCCACCCGATCCGCCACATTATCCCCGCCTTCAAATTTCACAGCGGCAGCGCGGCCTTCCTGGATCAATCGACCCGCGTTTTTAATCGTTTCTTCCACACTGCATTGATACGACATAAAAGGCATATCTGCCACAAGCAATGCCTGCTTTGCCGCTCGGCTCACCATTTGGGTGTGATACACCATTTGATCCATCGTGACCGGCAATGTGCTTTCTTCTCCTTGCACGACAATACCCAGCGTATCTCCAACCAGTATGATGTCTATGCCTGCTTCATCAATCAATTTTGCGAAAGGGTAGTCATACGCAGTCAATGCAGTTATTTTTTCGCCCCGCACTTTTTTGTTTAATAATTCCGGCACCGTAGCGGCTTTGCTTCCCATTATAGGCCTCCTTCAGCGGCTTGGGCGACATTCACGCTGTACGGGAATAAGTCGGCGCGGTCGAGAATCACAGGCACCTGGCTTTCCGCGCCGATGGCCATAATATGCACTCCATCGCACAAAGGCCGAATCGCTTCAATGGTCGAAACGGCTATTTCTAATCCCGCTTCAAGCCCGCCTTCTTTTCCGGCCTTGGCTAATTTGCGAATTAATGGATCGGGCACACGAATACCCGGAATATGACGCGTGACATATGCGGCCATTTTGTCCGACCGCAAGAGTAAAATGCCGGCAATGATTTTCACATCAAACTGTCGTGCAAAATCCATAAAATGCTTAAACTGATCGGGGTTGAATACTGCCTGGGTCTGGAAAAATTTGGCACCCGCCATCACCTTTTTTTGAAATTTCACCAACAAGGCGTCAAGTGAATCACTCTCAGGAATAGCCACTGCCCCGGGGAAAAGGTCTGTCCCGCCCTTCAATTCATGATTCACCATGTCCCGTCCCCGGTTGAGATCACCAAGAACATTCAGGATTTGTACAGATTCCAAATCAAATACCGGTTTGGTTTCAACCTGGTTGCCCACAGTCACATAATCCCCGGTGAGGCACAGCACATTCCGGATTCCTAAAATATGCGCACCCAGCAAATCAGACTGGATCGCCAATCGGTTTCTGTCCCGACCGGTGACCTGAAAAACAGGGTCATGCCCCAAATCGAGTAAAACTTTACTCATCGCCAAAGAACTTGCTCGCATGATTGCCGCCTGGTTATCTGTGACATTCAAGGCGTGCACCCGGCCAAGCAATTTTTTCGCACGGTCGCAAAAAAGGCTGGTATCGCTTCCTTTCGGCGGCGCGGCCTCGGCGGTAATAATGAATTCCCCGGCTTCGCATGCCGCTTTCAACGTTTTTATCGGCGTTTTGTTTTTACGTCTTGTGGACATATTTTATGACGGTTCATCCCGATTTTTAATCAAGTCCGCGTAAAAATTCGTACTGCGGGGAGGCTGGATTTTCAACAATTTTTCGACGGCATCTTTTTTCTTCATTTCATTGTATATAGTCACCCAAACACAATCAAAGGCTTCTATCACTTCACATTTTCCGCCATCCCGCACCCCCCCGCAGGGACCGTTGACCAATTCTTTTGGACACCCGACGATGGGGCAGATTCCTCCGGTTTCTTCACAAAGATGATTGTGGGTGCAATTGGGATACTGATAGGTCATAGCGGTGAGACCCTATATGCTTTCTTCATTGTATTTTAAGGACTGGACTGTGTTTGAAAGTAACATGGCGATGGTCATTGGGCCGACACCACCGGGCACAGGGGTAATTGCCCCGGCCACTTCACTGACACCATCGAAATCAACATCACCGACCAATTTCCCATCGGGCAAACGGTTAATGCCAACATCAATCACAACCGCTCCCGGCTTGACCATGTCCTGCGTAATAAATTGTGGTTTTCCAATTGCAGCGATGAGGATATCGGCCTCGCGGCAAACAGCCCCCAAATCCCGTGTCCTGGAGTGGCAGAGGGTTACGGTCGCATTCCGGTGAAGCAAGAGGAGAGCGGCTGGCTTTCCTACGATATCACTCCGACCCACGACAACTGCATTCGCTCCCTCGATTTGAACTTTGGAACGGTCAAGCAACTCAATAATACCCAGAGGCGTGCAAGAAACAAAACCAGGCTGATTGGCCACCAGTTTACCGACATTTAAATAATGAAAACCATCGACATCCTTTGCGGGACTCACGGCATCAAGCACCCGCCGTGCGTTAATCCCTTTTGGTAAAGGCAATTGAACTAAAATACCATGGATTTTCGGAATCTGGTTCAGGTCTTCAATCAACGACATAATTTCCGGTTCCGTGGCGGTTTGGGGCAAACGATATTCTTCAGAATAAATGCCGACTTCACTACACATCTTCCGCTTGTTTCGAACATAAATTTGAGAAGCGGGGTCCTCTCCAACCAGTACAACGGCAAGACCAGGCACTTCACTGCCCGTTCGTGATTGAATCTCACGCTGGAGATCCTCACGTACTTCCTTCGCAACTTTTTTTCCGTCAATTATTTTAGCTGTCACACGCTTCCTCCCTGCAATAAATTGTCCTGTATTCCGTTACGATCATATCCACGGGGACATCCGTGGATTCGGCTGGTAATTGCGCTACAAGCTGTGTTTCAAATGCCAATCCAAGGACGGGCTTTTCATTTTGAGACAGAGCCCGATCATAATAGCCGCCCCCATATCCCAAACGGTTTCCATTTTCGTCAAAAGCAATTCCCGGAACCACCCATAGTTCAATCTCGCCAGCATCCACTTTTTTTAAAAATTGCGGCTTTGGCTGCAAGGTTAAAAACGGACCATATTCCAACTTTTCGGGCTCACCTGGAATATATTCCGAAAAAAAAAGCGTCTTGTTTAGAGCATCAACCACTGGGATCACAATCTGTTTCTTAAGGTTTTTCGCCGCCTCAACAAGATATTGCGTGCTAACTTCTTCCCGGACCGACAAATAGATATGCACTGACATTGCCTCTTGAAACGGTTTTAAATGGATCAAGCGATCCGCTATGTCCCGGCTTTTTTTCAGACGTTCAGCGGCACTGATCTGCTTTCGAAGAAGCACTTGTTCCGTCCGGATTAATTGTTTCCTGGCAAGTAAGCTCATAGAAATTCGCCAATTTTTTCAGATTAACAACCCCTTAAATCACTTGTCAAGGAACCAGAACCTTTGCAGACCCGCCTGTCATCACCCCCCTCTTTTGGGGGGATTGTATCAACAAGGCCGTTTGGTTACAATTTTTGTTTGATTGTTGTTTGACATTATAAAGTCTGGTTTTTATTTTTAGAGTATAATGATGATTCAAATGTATGTGTTATCTTTATTTTTATTGTAATCATCTTTTGTAAAAATGTAAAAAGGAATACTGGTGATACCCATGCGATTTGGACCATTCAAAACATATCAAATCGGCTTGTTTAGTTTTCTGGCCGGGATTGTCTTTTACTTGTACTACCCTGTCCTTCTGGGTTTGGCCGACGATTGGTGGAATGACCCCGATTATTCCCACGGCCTGCTGGTTCCAATCATCAGCTTGTATTTTATTTGGGAAAAAAGAGAAGCGCTGAAAAACCTCTCCTTTCGTCCGGATTATCGCGGCCTAATCATTTTATTGGGCAGCGTCAGCCTGCTGACATTAGGGAATGCGGGGTCTGAACTTTTTTTAATGCGGATCTCTCTCATCATCACCATTGCGGGGCTCATTATTTTCTTACTTGGATTTGACACCTTAAAAGTCATTCTTTTTCCGATTGGCTTTTTATTTTTTATGATTCCCCTTCCGGCCATTGTTTTTAATGCAGTGGCTTTTCCCTTACAACTTTTTGCAGCTCAAACGGCTGCATTTTGCCTGCAAGTCGTTAAAATTCCTGTCCTTCGGGAAGGAAACCTGATTTATCTCGCATCCTCAATCATGGATGTCACCGAAGCCTGCAGCGGAATCCGGTCATTGATGACGCTTTCCGCATTGGGAACCCTTTTTGCCTACATTACTCAAAAAACCAATTTAAAACGCGGGCTAATGATGGCCTCCACCATTCCGATCGCTATTTTTTCCAATGCCTTCCGTGTCACCGGGACCGGATTATTAGCTCAGTTTGTGGGAGAAGAAGCGGCTCAGGGATTCTATCATACCTTTACAGGATGGCTTGTTTTCATTGTCGCTTTTATTTTGTTATTGCTTGTTGGTTATATTTTTTCCAAGTTTCCTGACAAACCCGTGATTGCAAAACCCGCCAGCCCGCCAGCCCGCCAGCCTTCTCAAAAACCCAGACCCACATGGATTCCATTAACACTTTCCTTGATGGTTTTAGGAAGCGGCATTTATATTAATCAAAACATTCTGCTTCACGGCCAGCCGGTCATGCTGGAGCAATCATTATCCGGCATGCCCCTTCATCTTGACCAGGGGCGCGGAGACGACCACCCCTTCGAGGAAAAAACAGTCCGTGTTCTCGGGGTAACGGATTATATTAACCGGCTGTATGTTTCTGAACCCGATAACTCAGGTCTTTCTGAATCAGTCTGGTTTTATGCCGGATATTACGCAACACAAAGGACCGGGGCGACTTACCACAGCCCTAAAAATTGTCTGCCTGGCAGCGGTTGGGAAATTGTTTCCATAGAAGATCACCCGGTATCCATGGTTTCTGCAGGCGGGACAGCCTCAACAGAAATCATTAACAAGGTCATTGTTCAAAAAGGGCTGGACCGCCAGCTCATCCTTTATTGGTATCAGGACCGGGGGAGAATCATCACCAGTGAGTATTGGGCAAAGATTTACTTAATTTGGGATTCCATTACAAAAGGGCGGACGGATGGCTCAATGATTCGGGTTTCCATCCCGATTCCTCGGGGGGATTCCCCGGATAACGCCTTGGAACTAGGCCTAAAATATATCCAGAAAGTCTCTCCATATCTCGTAGAATACCTGCCAGGCCCGAACATCGCCTAGCCAGAATTTCATTCAACTGCTATTATTCCATAGACCATTAACAACTAGAAGGTCCGTAGAATGGGTTTTTCACCGGCTGCCTTTCCCTTATTGACCAATATTATATTCTCTCTCGGTTTTGCCATTTTAATCGGAATAAAGGGGGTCCGCCATCCAGCAAATTTGGGCTTCGCTCTGGCCATGCTGGGACAGGCGCTACAGGAAGTCAGTACGTTTTTTATCACCACAGCCACACATTCTAATCCAGTGTTTTTTTTAGGAAAGTTTACCCTGCTCTCCTCAGTCATGATGAGTGGGGGATGGTTGATTTTTTCAATCACCTTTGCCCGGCCAGACCCGGCTGAAGTACTCAAAAGAAAAGTCCCTTTTATCGGATTTTACCTCTCTCTTCTTCTCTTTCTCTTTTTCCCTGTGTTTGAAAAAAACCTGTCTGTTGACGGCTTTATACGGACATTATATGTCAGTAACACTGGTTTCGTTTTTTTTATTCTTTACCTGATTCTATTGGTTTCAATACTTATGAACCTTGAGCAGACCTTTCGAGAGTCCTCCGGGCTGACACGTTACCGCATCAAGTACATGCTCCTCGGCGCCGGCGCCATTCTCGCTTTAGAAATCTATAAAGCCGCTCAAGTGCTTCTTTTTTCTGTTTTTTCACTGGATATTCTTCCTATTTATTCAATCGCCTTGATAATGTCAAACCTGTTGCTCCTTTTTGCGGTTGTCCGGCACAGGCTGTTAAATGTCGAGGTCTTTGTTTCCCGTTATGTGGTGTATAAGTCCGTGACCCTGCTTGCTGTGGGGGTATATCTGGGTACTGTCGGTTTAATCATCACAGGGATACAACGTTTTGGAGGAGGGACCTATATTCGACTGGTGCCCATTGTGGTTTTTGCTGCACTTCTGGCCATGATCATTCTTCTGCTTTCCGACGAATTACGACGAAAAATGCAGACCTTCATCAACGTCCATTTTTACCGGAATAAACATGATTACCGGAATAAATGGCAAGAATTTACTTCCTCGGTAGGGTCCAAACTGGCTTTACCTGAATTGCTGCCTTCACTCGTGACCTGGATGTGCGAAACAATGGGCACAAACGACTGCGCCATTTGGTTGTTAGATAAGGAGCGAAACCGGTATTACCTTGCAAGTCGGCGCGGATTTTCTTCCGCACCTCCCATTTGGTCAGACCAAAGCCAATTAATCGAAACCATTAAAAAAGGCGGCGGGCCACTAGAATTAACGGATAATAATCTGCGCTTTGAAACGCTTAGCCAGGAAGCGGTTTCATTTTTTGAAGCCAGCCCCGTCACGGCATGGATTCCACTTTATTCCAACGAAGAAATGATCGGCGTTTTCTCCCTTGGGAAAAAAATTACCGAAGAGGGCTATGATTACCACGACCTCGAATTATTAATGACCATTGCCGACCAGGCGGCCGGTCAAATTGACCGGGTGCGCTTGATTGAAGAGTTAGGCGTCGTTCGTGAACTGAAAGCCATCCATACGCTCTCCTCTTTTTTTCTGCATGATTTAAAAAACTACACCTCAACCCTGTCTCTTTTAGCTCAAAATGTCACCAAACATGGATCAAATCCCGACTTTCAGAAAGACGCTTTTAAGACCATTCAAGGCACGGTGGACAAAATGAATCAACTGATCAAACACATCACAGTTGTCGCCAAAGGGCTGGTATTATCCCGATCCGAGGTCGATCTGAATGCCCTCATTGAAAGGACGCTTTCAGGCTTGGATGGTGCACTCGGCTTAAAAGGCCGTATTTGTTACCTTTTCGGTGACTTGCCCGTACTTTCAGCAGATCCCGAACAGCTCGCCAATGTCCTCCGAAACCTGACCATCAACGCCAGTAATGCCAATAAAGAAGGCGGCGTTGTTACTATTGAAACCCGTTTTGAAAATGAACAGATCTTTTTATCTGTCAGTGACGAAGGGAGCGGGATGACCGAAGAATTTATCTCAACCAAGCTGTTTAAACCCTTACGTACTTCACGGGCAGCGGGTTGGGGGATCGGACTATTTCAATGCCAACAAATCGTCAAAGCGCATGGCGGGAATATCCTGGTTGAAAGCGAGGTCGGGGTGGGCAGTACTTTTACTGTTAAACTGCCCATTGGCGGAGAAAAATAACCGGAATCAATGCCCGCCTTTTTTTAACTGGTATTCCCAGGGCGGGACCGGATCCTTTGTTTTCCATAACCCGATTTTCATTTGCCGTGCAGCGTCTTCCAAATCGCCATAGGACATATCATCGGAGCGCTTCCAGGCCCACCAAGCCAGGCCTGCCTTGATCAATTCCCGGTTGAGGTTGAGACTCTTATCCAACAAAATCACTTCAGCAACCGCCTGTCCCCGTCGATCAAGCTCTTTCACATTGACCTGGACCGGACCGGCAAAAACCAGCATGGCGCTAAATTCCTTCGCTTCATTAGAAAATGCTTGACCGGTTTCGGGACAGTCCACATCGGCTAAACGCACCCGAACCAATTTCCCTTTGTGAAGAATACTGAGTAAATCCCCTTCAATCACATCCATCACCGTGCCATTGAAGGAATACGAAAATGTGGGTCCCGCACCCACGCTCGTAGTTACGAAAAAAAGAGAAAAAACCAGGACAAAAAGAGGTGTTATTTTCATTGGCCTAAAACCAATTATTGCGTTTTGATTGAAGCGAGGTGCCCGTCTTTAAAAAAGAGGACTTTACGTTTTGTAAAATAATACCACCGCTCAGTCTTCATAAACGTTCCGATCGCGGGTTTGACTTCCTCAGGTTTTCCCAAACTGGCCTGAACATTTTCCTGGGTCATGCCGACCAAAACATGACCCCGCCGGATGGCCTCCCGGGTTTCATTATCCAGACCGGGATGTGTTTCAAGATATTGATCTTTTCGTTGTTGTTCAAAAACACGGTAAGCTTCATTGTACAAGGTATTTTTTTCAGACTTGGAAAGATCCCACCCGGAGATGTAAACAAGATAACCCATCTCTCTCTTTTTCTTCATATGCGTTAACGTTTCATCACCCGCAACAGGAACAAGCATGGCGATCAATTCTTCCCGCGTTGCTTTTCTACCGGCTTCAAAAAGCCGGTTCAGCAATGAAAGAGAGGTCTCATTCAGGGCGTAGGCGGTTGAAGTAACAAAGAAAAAAAACAGGCTATAACATACAATTCGTTTCAAAATGATATCCAGAGGTGAATAGATGAGGAACCCCTGATTCAATCTCGAATGTCAATCAAGCAGTTGACGCCGTCAACTTTTCCGCATTCAAGCCAGACTGAATCAGAGGTTCCTCATCTAAAAATTTTATCACAAGCACTGGACAAAATGTCAATATCTCGACAATGAAATGACCCTGATTTTACTTTCATCCTGCCACCTGAGTCTTGTCCTGGACTTGGGGTTCCGCCTGGGTCAGAACAGGTTCTCCCGAAAACGGGGTATCGAGCCTTTTGTAGTCCATCGGGACAGGAATGCCTCTTTTCATAAAGACAAGCAGTTCACGCGTCACTTCCTTAAAAAGTATACTCAGCTCCGGTCTCAGTTTTTTAAACGCGACAAAAGTCGTTAATGCCAGCAAAAACACAGTTGCAGGGACGCCTAAACTCACCGCTAAAAATTGGTTAATCATTTTTTTTCCTCCTTTTATAATCTGTTTTCAGTGATAAACCATGTTGCTCTTATTTATGCCCCAAGATATAGCAATTGCTGTGCCAAAAAATTTTACCTTTTTAAATCAGGTACTTACAGAATCTTACTGCCTTCCACCCCATAATAATGTTTCAAATAGAAACAAATATGCGTTTCTATTTGAAACATTCAATAAAATGAAACACCGCTTTTAATGGCTTGGTGAAATGAGGCCTTATTCGCCAGAATAGAGGAAACAGCTTGTTTCGTGGGATGGGCTTAAAACCGAGAGATCAGGGTACTCTTCCCGGCAAACCGGCATGGACTTCGGACAACGAGGGTGGAAATAACACCCCTTTGGTGGATTGATGGGAGACGGGAGATCCCCTTCTACCCGAATAATCATGCGTTTCTTTTTGGGGTCCACTTGCGGAACCGCGGAGAGCAGGGCTTGTGTGTAAGGATGTTTTGGGTTTCCTAAAACCGACTCGACAGAGCCATATTCGACAATGCGGCCCAAATACATGACCGCGACCTCATCGGCAAAATAGTCTACAACTGATAGATCATGCGTGATAAATAAATAGGCGAGGCGGTATGTTGACTGTAACTGTTTTAACAAATTCAAAACCTGTGCCTGCACTGAAACATCGAGCGCGCTCGTCGGTTCATCGCAGATAATCACTTTCGGCTGGACGGCTAAAACGCGAGCGATGCAGATCCGTTGACGCTGACCGCCCGAAAATTCATGCGGGTAACGATCCTTCGCATCCGGGGTCAACCCCACCTGGTCCAACAACTCATCCATCCATGTGTCATCATCTTGCGCCTGTTCGACCTTTAGGGCCTTCACCCCTTCCTTTAAAATATCTCCCACCAACATTCGGGGATTCAGGGAAGAATAGGGGTCTTGAAAAATGATTTGAAAATCGCTCCGTCTTTGTCGAAGCGCCTCCCTTGAAAGCGTGGATAAATCGGTATTTTCCAAAACCACAGCGCCTTCCGTTTGAGGGATTAATTGAAGAATTGCCTTCCCCACAGTGGTCTTTCCACAGCCGGATTCCCCAACAAGGGCAACGGTCTTCCCCGGATCGATTTTTAATGACACCCCGTCGACCGCCTTCACATGGCCGACGACCCGCTTAAACAGGCCTTTTTGAACCGGGAAATGCACTTTCAAATTCGAAACCTGGAGCAATGTGGACTTTTCATGATCCATACCCGAAACACCCACATCCCCTGTTTTCGAGATATTTTCTTGTAATTTTTCGGCTTCACGCGCCATTTCCGGCGCATCAACCAGATGACATCGAACCCCGCCCGTTTCAAGGGAGTGCCATTGAGGCACTTCTTTTTCACACCGCTCCCACGCATTGTCACAGCGGTTTGAAAAACGGCAGCCCAGAAAAACCTGATTCAGGGCCGGCACCGTGCCCCGGATAATTTCCAGGGCTTCTCCACGCTGTTTGTTTCCGGGAAGTGAACTGAGCAACTTTTGTGAATAGGGATGGCGTGGATTTTCAAAAAAGGCCTGGCGTTCCGCCATTTCAACAATTTCTCCGGCATACATCACCGCCACATGGTCCGCCATTTCTGACACCACTCCAAGGTCATGTGTAATTAACAAAATCGCCATGCCCTTGTCTTTTTGAAGGCGGCGGAGCAAGTCCAGAATTTGGGCCTGAATCGTTACATCCAAAGCCGTCGTCGGCTCATCGGCGATCAACAAATCAGGTTCTCCCGAAAGTGCAATGGCAATCATCACACGTTGTTTCATCCCGCCTGAAATTTGATGCGGATACTCATCATAACGCCGGTTTGGATCTGGGATGCCAACCAGATCCAGCAAATCAACGGCACGCGCTCTAGCCATTTTCGCATCCAGTTTTAAATGATATTCAAGCGTTTCCCGAATCTGCTCCCCGATGCTAATGACCGGATTAAGGCTGGTCATTGGCTCCTGGAATATCATCGACATCCGGTTTCCCCGCAAACCCCGCATGGCCACTTCAGGAAGGCCGCATAAATCTTCTCCTTCCAATAAAATCTGTCCCGATTCAATTCGCCCGGCAGGTTGGGGAACCAGTTTCATAATGGAAAGCGCCGTCATTGATTTCCCGCTACCGGATTCACCCACTAATGCAAAGGTTTCTCCGCGCTGTATATCAAAAGACACACCATCCACGGCACGGACGATCCCGCCCTCGGTTGAAAACCATGTTTTAAGGCCCTGAATGGATAACAAACTTTGACTCATGAGCTACGCTTATTTTTCACTGAGATAAATACCGGTTAAAGAGAATGAAATAATGATGGTCTTCAAGGCTCATCTTCCCCTCAAACGAGGGTCAAACGCATCCCGCACCGCATCGGAAAATACATTGGCCGCCAACACCAATACAAACATAAAGATAAAAGCCGCCGTAAGCGACCACCATACAACGGGTTCCCTGGCCAGCTCAAGCCGGGCGCTGTTAATCATATTGCCCCAGGAAATCATGGCCGGGTCCACCCCCACACCCACATAGGATAATATTGCTTCAGCCAAAACCAATCCGCTGAAATCCAGTACGACCGCGATCAAAACCAGGTGCATCACATTCGGTAGAATATAATGTGTCATAATCCGTTGGTTTCCAACGCCCAGTGCTTTCGCCGCCTGCACATACTCCATTTCCCGGAGCTTCAGGGTTTCTCCACGCAACATTCGGCAAAGACCAATCCAGCTCGTTACACCTAAAATCAGACAAAGAAATAACAGCCGGATATCCGCACGTTCTGTGATACTCGCAAAGGCGTCTGCATTTTTGTCCATATAAACCTGTAAAATCAACACGGCCGCCGCGATCAGCAGCACACCAGGAATAGAACTTAAGGTCGTATACAAGTACTGGATCGCATCGTCTATTTTCCCGCGAAAATAACCGGCGGATATCCCCAGGAAAATAGCGAAAGGCAGCATCACTAAAGTCGTCAAGGTCCCGATTACCAGTCCGGTGCGTACCCCCTTGAGCGCCAAATACAAAACATCTTGCCCGACTTTGTCCGTTCCAAAAAGATGATACTTGGTACTGAGCGGTCCGGCAATCCCCACCACGATAAACACTAACCCCGCTGTGAGCAGAATCGCACGCCATGCCGTTTCTGTTTCACCGCGAATCATTTTTCGTGTCATTTCTTTTGGCGGAATCTGGTGTTTTTGACTTAAAACCAACATCACCCAGATATAAAACAACACGATAATGCCAATGCCAAAAACAGCACGTTCACCCACCCGGGATAAAAGGTCGGGCCACCGATCCGTTTCAGGGTTCACCAAATGCGCCCCGCCATATTTCAATCGCGGGTAAATCCGTTGCTTTGTTCCGTCCGGGCCTTCAAGCATCTGCTTGTTAAAGGCATGGGTTGCCAATGGCGCAGAATAGGTTTTCTCTACATTATTTTTCAAACCTTCAAGCAGTACATCCAACAAGGAAAGGACTTCAGGGTCATATTGCAGGGCCTTGCTTGTGTCAGTCATCGGCAACTGCTTCCTGAAATGCACGGAGTCCATCAGGCCGATTGAAAGATAAAAAAGAAGCAGGACCAAGGCGGACATCGCAAAAGGTCGGCGGCGGATCTGCCGCCAGGGGGCAAGCAGGTGCTCCTTTCTCGAAACATAAAACCCAAACCCTACGACCAGCACAAGCAGCAGGTAAATCATGCGGTCCGTCCAGAGCAAAGTCCATTGAAAAGGGAACTCCATCACTCAGGCCCCCTGCTTTGCCGTCATCAGCTTACCGCTCATCGCAATCGCACTCTCGGATCAACCCAGGTATAAGATATGTCAGTGAGAATCAATCCGACAATATACAAGACCGACCCCAGGAACACCATAGCCCGAACGATGCCAAAATCCTGACTGTTAATGGCGTCAATGGTATAACTGCCCAAACCGGGGATACTGAAAAAAGATTCGGTCACCAAACTACCCATAAACAAAAGCGGGATGACAACCACCACCCCTGTTAAAATCGGAACCAGGGCATTTCGAAGAACATGACGAAACAACACCGTCAGTTCTGCCAGCCCTTTGGCCCGTGCTGTACGGACATAGTCCTTTCCGATCTCTTCCAGAAAGATACTTCGGTACCATCGTGTTCCGCTGCCAATGCCCCCCACCAGAGCCACCAATACAGGTAAAACCAAAAACTTGACGGCATTGATCCCCTCATCGTAACCCGAAATCGGCACCAGCCGAAACATTTTACTTAAAAGAAATTGACCGCCAATAATATAGAACAAAGAGGAAATCGACATCATACCAACGGCCACAATAATGCCCCAGGTGTCAATATAGCTTGCACGAAAAAAAGCAATCAGCATCGCGACAGTAATATTGACCAACAGACCAACAATTAAACTGGGCATGGCAATCGCCAAACTGGGCCACATCCGCTCCCGGATATCCGCACCAATGTTCCTTCCGTCATCTGCGAAGCCAAAGTCAAAAACAAAAAGGCGGACGGACTTCTTAAAAAAGATGGTTTCGCTGATTTTTTGAATCCCTTCAGCGGATGCGTTCCACGCAACCGGAATATCGTAACCATGATCCGCTTTCCATTTTTCTATCGCTTCCGGGGTCACGCGCTTCATCCCCAAATGAAGGCGGGCCATGTCGTCCGGCGTATTCACCACAAAAAACAAAATGAAAGTCAGCAGGTTAACCCCGACTAAAATCGGAATCGCATACAGCACTCGGCGAATAATATAAGTAATCACAGTTTAAGTCTCCCGCTCTTTTTTGCGGTAAGTCAACACTGCGGGCAAAGTTCCGGCGAAAATGAGTCCCGCGATTACTAATAAGGGCCACACACGGGGCTTGTTCCATTCTTGACGTTTTTGTGTTCGAAGCACAGGGTCTACTTTTGCATACTTTAAGGTGTTATTGGCCATTAAATTGGGTTTTATATTGCCGTACCAGACATGATAAAGCCCAAACTGCTTCGGGTGAAACCCTGAAGCCCAGGGCACGTCGTGACGAAAAAGATCAACCATTTCATTAATAATCGCCTGCCGCTCCGGGCTGTTTTCCATGTTTTTCATCTGTTCAAAAAGGGCATCAAAGCGGTCATTGGCATAATTGGCGGCGTTCTCCCCATTCTTCCCCGCTTTTGCATTCGGCCCATATAACAAAAAGAAAAAGTTTTCCGGATCGGGATAATCTGCGTTCCATCCCCACTGAAACATCTGTGCCGTGCCTTTGAGCATTTTGTCCTGAAACCGGTTGTAATCCGTGTTTCGGATAACCAGCTGGACTTGAATTTTGTCAAATTGTTTGCGTATCCAGTCGAAGCGCGCCTTGACTTCAGGCCCGGACCCGGTCGCATCAAAATGCAGTATGAGGGGTTTCCCTGTTTCAGCATCGCGTCCGTTTGGGTATCCTGCTTCAGTCAGCAACCGGCGCGCTTCCGCGATGGGTTTTCTTTTAGGCCGCCCATTGACATTGTCGTAGACATAAGGGTTGATCCCGGCTTCTCCTTCAAGGTAACCGAAAATCCCCGGTGGAAGCGGACCTTGCATGGCGATCCCCCGGCCGTTCTGGAAAATTCCGATCGCCTCTTCCTGGTCAATGGCAATGGCAATGGCCTGCCGGATTTTACGAGCCGATTCACTCTGTCCACCCACAACTGAATCCAGCATGTTAAAGGCAATATAATACGTCGACGCCGCAGTACTGGTTAAAAGACGGATTCCTTTTTCCGCCATTTCGTCCGTCAAAGCCGTATCGCCGTTTCCTGTCATGCGGACAGCCTGATCAAAACTATCGGAAGAAATTCCGGAACTGTCATAATATCCCTGTAGAAATTTGTTCCAGATCGGAATCCCTTCTTTTTCCAGGCTAAACACCACTTTCTCAATAAAAGGCAGGGGTTTTCCGGCATCGGCCAGTAATCCCGCCATTTCGTCTTCGGGCGCCCCTTCTCTCGGGTAGGTTTCCCGGTGAAAATTCGGATTTTTTTCCAAAACCATCTGGCGGTTCGGATTATTGATGGTCAGCATATAAGGCCCGGTGCCAACGGGATACCAATCGAGTGTAATATTTTTTTCCACCAACCCAGGCTGTGCATAAAATTGGTCCGCTTCATAGGGGATGGGAGCAAAAAAAGGCATGGCCAGCCAATAAAGAAACTGCGGATATTTTCCTTTCACCTTTATGCGATACCTGTAGCGGTCGAGAACCTCCACTCCTTCAAGCGGATAATCCCGAAGGTCAAGAAAACCCTGTTCTTTGGAAACAACCGACTGAAGCGTTTGACTCAGTTCTTTCAAGCCTGCGATATATTCAGACATAAAACCAAAAATTGGAGAATGAATTTTAGGGTGCGCGAGCCGCTTGATTTGATAAACATAATCTTCCGCCGTCAGCTCCCTGGATCCTGTCTCTTCAAAATCGCCAAGTTTTTGAATGCCCTCCAGCGCTTCTGTAGCCAGGTTCAAATAGAGCGGCTCGCCTGAACCCGCTTTGGCAAAAGCAGGATGGGGTTGGTATTGAATGCCGGGTTTAATCTGAATTTCATAGATACTCCAGGCCACCTCTTCTGAAGAAGAGGCTTCACCCAGTACTTCTCCGACCGCATTTAAATAGATCGGATGTGGCATTTCTTCCGCCGTCAGCGGAACCAACTGATAGGGACGTTTTAAATAATGATATTGAAACGGAGGTTCGTAGATCTGTCCCGTAAAAACAATCTCGTTTGATGAGTAGGATTGCGCGGGATCAAGATGTTTTGGGCGAGCACTAAATGAACTGTAGAGAACATTTTTTTCTTGCTCTTCCGCCGGGTAGGGATTGTTCAGCGGCGTACTAGTACACGCAGTCAGAATAAAAACCAGAATGAGCCCTAATCTCGCGAAAGACCGATTCACAGACTCACTCCTCGGCCTAATCGGAAGCGGCATCCTCTGGGGTTTCAACCGGTGTCGGGATTTCAGTGCTGCCTGAGGGGGTTCCTTCATTTCCGCTCATATCAATGACGGAAGATCCCAAACCGCCGCCGCCTTTTAAAACAGAGAGAGAAAGCGATGTCAGCATAAAAACAACCGCTGCACCCACGGTCAGTTTGCTCAAAAACGTGGCGGCGCCGCGGCTGCCAAATATCGTCTGGCTTGATCCGCCAAACGCCGCGCCCATTTCGGCGCCCTTACCGGCCTGGAGCAGCACCACACAGATTAAAATTATACATACAATCACATGAACAACCAAAATAAAGGTATACATTGTTCTCCTTAAAATCCCTATAAAGCCGGGTTTTCTTCTTTTTCGCCCAGTTCTATCAGTTTAAAAAAAGTTTCGTGCGAAAGACTTGCCCCGCCGACCAACACCCCGTCGATGGCAGACGCTTTTAAAAATTCAGCGATATTCTTCTCTGACACACTGCCTCCATAAAGGGTTCGGGGAGTCCCTTTTCCAACCTGATCTGCAATAAACGTCCTGATCTGTTGATGCACATCCGTAACTTCTTTAGGTGTCGGGGTTTCTCCTGTTCCGATCGCCCAAACAGGTTCATAGGCGATCACCCAATCCAGTATATTGTCCGTCAGGCCAGTTTTTATAAGGTCATCTGTCAAGACAGCGGACAGCTGTCCCTGCAACCGATCCCAGGTTTTCCCTGTCCGGCGATCCTTTAGCGTCTCCCCGATGCAAAGCACCGGCAATACGCCAGCTTTTCGCACAGCAAACACCTTTCGCCGCACAAGATCATCGGTTTCCCCAAACAATGTCCGCCGTTCCGAATGCCCGATAATAACGTATTTACATCCTATTTCGCAAAGCATTCCACTTGAAATTTCTCCGGTATACGCACCCGAAATGTCATAATGAACATTTTGAGCCGCAAGGCCAATGTCAATGCCTGACTGTTTTATCGCTTTTGAAACGGCTTGAAGCGCTGTAAAAGGGGGCGCAAGAATCACTTCCCTTGGGGAAGGAAAAGGAGCAGCTTTGTAGCGTGCCACCAAATCGGCGACATAAGATTCCGCCTCCTGGATACCCTTGTTCATCTTCCAGTTGGCAATAAAACAGGGCGGACGGGCCATTAAAATAACCGTTCCTTATCCGGCAAAACCGAAAGTCCCGGCAGGGCTTTACCTTCCAGCAATTGAAGGGCCGCTCCGCCGCCAGTTGAAATAAACGAAATATTTTCAGACTCGTTGGCCTTGTGGACCGCGAGGGATGTTTCACCGCCACCCACAATCGTCATGGCATATGCATTGGCAACAGCATGTGCAATGGCTGATGTTCCGCGCGAGTATGCATCAATTTCAAACAAGCCCATCGGGCCATTCCAGAGGATCGTTTTAGCATCTTGCAGGGCTTCAGTAAAAAGATGAACCGAGGCTCTGCCAATATCCAGCCCCATCCATCCGGCGGGAATCTCCTGCACCGGAACGGACTTCGCTTCGGCGGAAAGTTCCTTGCCCGTCGCAACAATGCAATCCACCGGAAGATAGAACTTGACCCCGCGGGCAATGGCATTTTGCATAATTTCCCGTGCAAATGAAAGCATGGATGTCTCCACCAGCGAATTGCCAACATCAATTCCAGACGCCTTTAAAAAAGTAAAGGCCATGCCGCCGCCGACGATCACCTTGTCTACCTTTTTCCCAAGATTTTCAATGACCCCAATTTTCCCCGAAACCTTCGCACCGCCCAACAGGGCCACAAACGGACGCGCCGGATTGGAGACTGCCCCAACCAGGTAGGTGATCTCCTTTTTCATGAGAAATCCGCAGGCCTTGGTTTTGATCAATTTAGCAAGATGAAAAGTTGAAGCGTGTTCACGATGGGCTGTTCCAAAGGCGTCATTGATGTAAACATCAATCCGCAATTTAGCCAGGGCGCTGGCAAAATCTTCGTTATTGTCTTGCTCGCCCTGGTGAAAGCGCAAGTTCTCAAGTAGAAGAATCTCTCCTTTTTTGAGATTCTTGGCCATTTTTTCTGTTTGCGCACCAATACAATCTGATGCGAACAAGACTTTTTTGCCCAAAAGCCTTTGAAGCCGTTTGGCAACCGGCGCAAGTGAAAATCGCGGATCAACACCTTCCGGCCGCCCCAAATGTGACGCCAGTATGACAGACGCCCCTTCATCGATGGCATAATTAATGGTCAGCAGCGCAGACCGAATGCGGGTGTCGTCCGTAATATTCAGATCATGGTCCAGCGGGACGTTAAAATCGACACGGATAAAAAGCTGCTTCCCTCGAATATCGATGTCTTCAATCGTGACTTTGTTGGTGTTCATATCCTGCTCAATTTACAAACGTTGACCTAAATATACGACCAGGTCTCGGACGCGCGTTGAATATCCCCACTCGTTATCATACCAGGAGATGACCTTGGCCAAGCGACCGCCCATGACTTTTGTGAGCGTCCCATCCACTATCGAAGAGTGCGGATTGCCATTAAAATCAATAGAAACCAGCGGTTCTTCAGTATAATCCAATATGCCTTTAAGCGGTCCTTGAGCTGCCGCCTTCAAGGCGGTTTTGACCGCATGATCATCCGTGTCCGTTTCAAGAGTCACGACGAGATCAATCACCGAAACATTGGGCGTCGGCACCCGAATCGCCATGCCGTCCAGTTTACCGGACAGGTTCGGTAACACGGCTGAAATGGCTTTGGCTGCACCGGTTGTCGTCGGCGCCATGGAATGCGCGGCGGCCCGCGCCCGTCTCAAGTCCTTATGCGGTGCATCCAGCAACTGCTGGTCACGTGTATAAGAATGCACGGTGGTCATAAGACCACATTGTATGCCAAATGTTTCATCCAGTACCTTGGCCACCGGAGCGAGGCAATTGGTTGTGCAAGAGGCGTTGGATACAATATGGTGGTTTTCTGGCTGATACTCTTGCTCATTTACCCCCAAAACCAGCGTCACATCAGGATCTTTGGAAGGGGCGGAAACAATCACTTTTTTAGCGCCTGCGCTCAAATGTTTCCCCGCAGAAACCCGGTCTGTAAAAAACCCGGTGGATTCAACCGCAATATCCACAGCCAGCTCCTTCCAGGGTAATGCCTCAGGATCTTTCTCTCTGGTCACCCGGACCGGCTTTCCATCTACGATTAAATGGGTGTCTTTCACTTCAACGGTGTGCGTAAACTGGCCATGCACTGAATCGTATTTAAGCAAATGGGCCAGGGAGTTGAGGTCGCCAATATCATTGATGGCGACAAGGTCTAATTCGGGATGCGTTATGGCTGTTCGAAATAAATTCCTGCCGATCCGGCCAAACCCATTGATCCCCACACGTATTCCCATCTTACTGCTGCTCCTTTATTGTCGGTTGTTATTAGAAAAAATGGCGCTGTTGCCGAGTTTAAAATTTTTAACCTGTTGAGTCAACGACCTAAAACGCGTCAACGTCCTGGTCCAGGCGGAAAAAATCCATGGGGGAAGTTAATGTTTTTTTCTCGTGCTTCGGTTCAGTCCCTTTCACAAAAATTTCCATCTCCCCGCTTTCTCCTTCTTCGGACAAGTATCCCGTCGTGCGGTTGATCTTAGCATAGATAATATCATCCGGGATAGAAAAAGGGACAACAGGAAGCAGGGACAGGGCCTGGTCCATAAAAGACACCCAAATCGGCAATGCCGCCCGTCCGCCCGCCTCTCTATGGCCTAAAGATCGATTATCATCAAAACCCACCCAGACGCCGGCGGCCAGATTAGGCGTATATCCGACAAACCAGGCATCGGTGTATTCATTGGTCGTCCCGGTTTTTCCGGCCACCGGCCGCCCCAAAACACGGGCCCGTTTTGCCGTGCCGCGCTGGACGACATCCTCAAGTATATTCGTGACCACATAGGCTGTTTCTTTAGAAAGGACTTTTTGAGGATCAATGTTTCGTGATTCCAGAACACGGCCATTTTTGTCTGTGACCGACAAAATAAAAGCCGGGTTCACCCGAACCCCCTCATTGGCATAGACACCGAAGGCCGAGGTCAATTCCAGCAGGCTGATCCCGGAAGAGCCCAGCGCCAGTGAAAGATCCTGGGTGAGCGTGCTTTCAATCCCCATCCGGTGTGCATAGGACACCACGTTTCGAATGCCGATCTGACGCAATAATTTCACCGTGGCGAGGTTTCTTGAGTGTGTCAGGGCATCCCGCAGTGTCGTCGGGCCGTAAAAACGTTTTTCATAGTTTTCCGGTTTCCAGACTTTTTGGGTTTCTTCATCCTTAAAAATAACAGGATTATCAATCAAAATGCTTGCGGGGGTGAATCCACGCTCAATAGCCGTACCGTAAATAATCGGCTTAAAAACAGAACCCGGCTGCCGCTTGGCCATGACGGCCCGATTATATTCACTGCGTTTAAAATCATATCCGCCCACCATTGCACTGACCGTCCCTGTAACCGGGTCAAGCGCGATAAACGCCCCTTCCACAATGGGTTCCTGCTCTAACTGAAACAAAAGCCCTTCTTCCGGCACCATCTCCGTATTTTCCGTATCATGGGATTCAGGAGCGCCAGCCGCTCCGTTTGCTGCCTGCTTGACTTGAACCTGGACAATATCATCCAGATTTAAAATATCGTGTGGCCGCGGATGATCAATGGTTGTTCTGTCTTTTCGAATATCAGGTCCGCTTAACTGGCGCGCGGCCCAAAGCATGTCTTCCATTAATATTTTGCCCACATGCCCTTCAACCTCGACGACGGCATACTCTTCTTTCCGGGCGAGGACACGGGCTTCGTGAAAATCGCCGAGCTTAAACGGTTTTTGACGGATGGAGGTTTCTTCTCCGGATTCATCAATCTGGTATTTGCGTATTGGACCACGATAGCCCTGACGTTTATCCAGTTTGCGTAATCCCTCCCGCATGGCCACTTCAGCCATTTCCTGCATTTCTTCATTAAGTGTGGTGTAGACGTTCAGGCCGCCCTTGTACACCACATCATCCCCATAACGGCTAATCAGGTATTGCCGCACATATTCCTTAAAATACTGTGCCGATTTCTCACCGGGATGAAGTTTTTGGAACACCAGATCTTTTTCATAAGCCTTCCGATAGGTTTGATCCGAGATGTAGTTTTCAACCGCCATACGTTTTAAAACCACACGTTGACGTAGTTTTGATCTTTCGGGATCCCGATAAGGAGAGTAATTATTCGGGGCCTTTGGCAATCCGGCAAGAAAGGCCGCCTCTTCCAATGTAATCTCCGAAACATTTTTCCCGAAATAGGTTTTGCTCGCGATCTGAACCCCGTACGCCCCGTGTCCGAAATAAATTTGATTCAGGTAGATTTCCAGAATTTCATCCTTGGTGAGCATTAATTCCATTTTCCGGGATAAAATGATTTCCTTGATTTTACGCTGTATTGTTCTTTCCGGCGTCAGGAAAAGAGACCGGGTCACTTGCTGGGTAATGGTGCTGGCCCCTTGCCGGATTTGACCGCTTTCAATATTTTTTAAAAAGGCCCGGACGATACGAATCGGGTCAAACCCTCTGTGGTCATAAAAACGGGCATCCTCAACGGCCAAAATGGCTTGAATTAAGTGTTCCGGCATTTCTTCAATGGGAACAAAAACCCGCTTTTCGATGAAATATTGTCCAATAATTTCATTTTTATCGGAATAAATACGCGTGGCCTGACTGGGAACGTAGCTGCCTGCAGGGTCTAGCGGGGGCAGATCCTGTGAAAAATAATAGATCACCCCCCCTGCGGTCGCAATGCCAATGACAAGAAAAACCAAGGAGATCCAAATCCCGATTTTAAGCCATCTCAGAAAGGTTCCTTTTGGTTTCTGGGCAGGAATTTCACCTGAAAAACTCTTTACTTCCAATGTATTACCTTGATATTAAACCAATGAGTAGCCTACCGGGTTCCCTTGTTAAAAGTCAATCTGAATCAGTGGATTATCAGGCCTCTGTTACCCATTATAAACGATATCCCCTGATGTCGGTAATCCTATTGAACACGGCCACCATAAGAAAACCTGGGATACTCCCTTAAAACGCTAAAATATGGTGATGAACCCCAACGCCCCTTAGGCTATAATATTCCAAACACCGGATATTGAGAAGCACACGCGCCATCATCCGTTCACAGACATCTTGACATCCTGGGGGAGTTCGACAATAATATTTTCCTTCAAAATGATTTGGGAGACAGATGAAAATTATCCCCGCCTTGTTGATTACCGGGTTCGTTAGTTTTCAATCCCTGGTCGGTGCCGGATGGCTGGGCATTATGGTGCAAGACCTCACCCCCCGGCTTGCCATACAGTATGGTATTTTAACGACTGAAGGAGTTGTTGTCGTCCGGGTCCAGTTTAACAGTCCTGCAATGGACGGCGGGCTGGAAGAAGGAGACGTTATTTTGGCCTTAAATGGAAAGAAAATTGTGAATGCGGCGGCCCTGAAAGACAGTGTCTTAAATCATCCCTCCGGTCAGGATATCTCGCTCCTTGTCCTGCGTGACCGGAATGAAATGACGCTGACAATCACATTGGGTTCAGGTCCAATGGATGCGGTATGACACGCGTATTATCGAAAACCTCAAGACGTTCTGGTAAAATGATTGGCAAAATTTAAAAAAAGAAGAAAAGAATTTGAAAAAAGTGTCGTCACCACTAATCGCTGGGGCTGTACAGTGGTGATCCTCCTGTTTGTCGGTATGATTGTCGCAATGATCTTCGCGGGTGCCATGCAATAAACTCGACCTTCCCGGCCTAACCTCTCTCAGGCTTATGTGATATTGGAGGGACCATTGAGGGGAAAACCCTTGTTAGCGGGAGCCCTGGCCTTGATTTTCGGGCTCCTTTTTGGTGAAGCCTTTACTTACT
The DNA here is from genome assembly GCA_945787655.1 of Nitrospiria bacterium. GTDB lineage: Bacteria > Nitrospirota > Nitrospiria > SBBL01 > JAADHI01 > JAADHI01. The sequence goes on from CALZIJ010000002.1 coordinate 70,955, forward strand.
TTCCCGTATCACTTTCTCTCCTGGTATTCTTCTTTCTATTTTTAGACAGCCGTTTTTTTAACGGCCACTATAGCTCAATCCCGCTTCTTCTAATTTGGGGGATCGGATTTGCCCTGTATCATGTGAGCTCAAACCCGCCTTCGCCCAACAATCTACATCAATACATGAACCAAGGTTCTGTCAGAATACAAGCCCAAATCATCGAAGCCCCTAGATATGCATCAAACTATGTCGCCCTTCAAATGCAGGGGCTTTCCGTGATCAATGGAAAGACACCAAACCCCGTGACAGGTGAATTCCGGCTTTTTATCGCGCAGGATGAAATTCCTTTTGGTTACGGAGACCAGCTTGAAATGACCCTTCGACTGCGCGAGCCCCGTCAATATGAAAACCCCGGAACTTTTTTATATGCCGACTATCAAGCTCGGATTGGGGTACAAGGAATGGCCTGGCTTTCGAATACCGATTCAATCAAAAAAATAGGGGAAAGCGGGAATCCGTTGATAAAAAGAATCACCCAGACCCGCGCGACGCTGCGGGAAAAAATAAAGAAAAACATTCATTCCCCTGCCGCCCCGCTAATGCTGTCAATGCTGATAGGAGAATCCGGTTACATTGATGATGAAGTGCGAGCGGTTTTTACCCACGCAGGGCTTGCACACCTTCTGGCCGTTTCAGGCACCCACCTCGCTTTTGTGGCCCTTCTCATTTTTTCAGGAAGCAGGTGGTTACTTTTACGGCTTCCTGAATCCGCCCTGCTAAGGCTTTCGATTGGAAAACACCCCACACAGTGGGCGGTCATTCCCACGGCCATCGGGGTCATTTTTTATACATTTTTGGCTGGAGGAAAAATCAGTACCATTCGCGCCCTCATCATGATCCTGGTCTATCTCTTTTCCATTTGGGTCGGCCGTCAACGAGACCTAAAGGTCAGCCTGGCGTTCGCTGCGTTAATCATTATCATATTCGACCCCCGATCCGTTTTTGAAATCTCTTTTATATTGTCTTTTACCGCGGTGCTGTCCATCCTGCTCTTTATTGAATGGTGGCAAGCCGCCAACAACACACCTGTCCATCTTGCGGAAACCCTTCCAAACCCCAAACCGACTTGGCGAGAACGGTATTTTGATAAACCGGTCTTCCTCTTATTGCTGACCAGTTTAAGTGCATCCATCGGCACAGCGCCTCTCACGCTTTATTTCTTTCATCAATTCAGTTGGGCAGGGTGGATTTCAAACCTCATTTTAACGCCGTTGGCCGGATGGTTCTTAATCCCGTTTTCGCTCGCTTTCTCGGTCCTCAGCCTGCTTTCCGAATCTTTTCTTTTTTCCGGGGGACTCGAAGGGCTTTGGTCTCTATTTTTTTACTTTGTGCGCTTTTTTTCAGATCTTCCGGGTGCAGGCTTTCATTTGGCCGCGCCACCCTTGATCCTTGTTTTTCTTTTTTACGGTACGCTATTTTTCATGCTGGGCACACACCAACCCAAAAAATTATTCCTGATCACTCTCTTTTCCTTTTTTGTGGTGTTTCTCGGTTGGGGGATACTTCGTATTCCACCTGACCACGTTCAGGTCACCTTTCTGGATGTCGGTCAGGGGGATGCCGCTTTTATTGAATTTCCGACAGGGGAAACGGTCCTGGTAGACGGCGGCAGACAGCGGGCCGGCAAATTTGGCGTGGCCCCTTTTCTATGGCAGCGACGCGTCCGACAAATTGACCTGCTCATTACAACACATCCTCAATTCGATCATATTGGCGGCCTGCCTTTTATTCTCAGAAACTTCAAGGTTAAAGCGGTATGGAGTAACGGATTGAAACAACAGAACAAGACCTATGAGGCTTTTCTAAAAGCGATAGACCATACAAAGGCCACACATTACACCCTCCCCGCAAAATCTCCCGGTTTTGTTATCCCCCCGTGTACCTTTTCCTTTTTACATCCATCAGAACAATGGAATCTGACCAGTGAAAACGCCAACAACACCTCTATCGTCTTTTCCATGACTTGTGCTGACCCAGAAAGGGACCCCGTTTCCCTGCTTTTTACAGGAGACATCGAACAACATGCCGAACGCTTGATCCTGGAGAATAGGTCTCACTTGAAAAGTACCATTATAAAAGTGCCGCATCATGGCAGTAGAAGCTCTTCAACCGAACCTTTTGTTTCCGCCGTTTCTCCAAAAATTGCCCTGATTTCTTCCGGGAGAAATAACCCCTACCGGCATCCCCACCCTGAAACCCTGGCCCGTTACAAAACCCATGGCGCAACAATTTACCGCACAGATCAGGAAGGGGCAATCACCCTTAAAATCGGGAAAACGCTTTCTATCAAAACATATCGAAACACACGACTCCTCCCAATACAATGGGCGAACCTTCTTTTTCCACAGGAATGGCAGAACCTTAAAAAAACCTTCACTGTCTTCTAAATCTCTCTTAAAACACCGTTCTCCTACAAATTGACAGTCTTAAAAGCATCCCCTAAGATATGCTTATGAATCGTGCCAAGCTCATCGGCCTCATCTGTTTCGTACTGCTCCTGTTTTCGATCGCAGCGTATTCCATGCTGGATTCCGGGGAGCGGCCTGTGACCTTTCCCAGCGGCACCATTCTGGGTGCGGAAGTGGCCGATACGCCGGAAACACGTGAACGCGGTTTAATGTTTCGCGACCACCTGCCCAAAGGCGGGGCCTTACTTTTTATTTTTGAAAAAGCCGGACCATATACTTTCTGGATGAAAAACTGTAAATTCCCGATTGATATTATCTGGATGGATGAAAACAAAAAAATTATCCACATCGCAAAAGACACACCTCCCTGCACATCGGACCCTTGCCCGACCTACGGTCCGAAGCAAAAAAAAGCCCTCTACGTGCTTGAAGTTGCGGCAGGCTTTTCAAAAAAAGAAAACTTAAGGCTCGGCCAGCCGGTCCGGTTTTGATTGAAAATGAATCAGACAAACCGTTATAACTAAACATACCAATTATAAATCACGGGAGGAAATCAAATGTTCAAACCACAATGGTTGGTTGCAATAATATTCATGCTGGCCCCACAAACTGGGTTTTCCGAAGTCTACGAAATTGACCCGGATCATACGCACATTGGCTTTTCCATTAAGCACATGGTCATTTCAAACGTTAAAGGGAAATTCAATACCTTTTCCGGAACCGTTGAGGTGGATGCCAAAGACAAGATCAAAAAAGGGATGGTCGTCATTGATGCCGCAAGCATTGACACCAATCACCTAAAAAGGGACAAACATTTGCGTTCCCCCGATTTTTTGGACGTCGAGAAATTCCCTAAAATTACCTTTAAATACAAAGCAACAAAATCTCAAAGTGGGAATCGCTATGTTATCATCGGGGATTTGACCCTGCACGGGGTCACCAAAGAAGTTGAACTCGAGATGGAACTGCTCGGAAAAGTGAAGGATCCCTGGGGCAACCATCGGGCAGGCGTGACCGGAACCACAGAAATTGACAGAAAGGATTTCGGCATCGTCTGGAACAAATTGCTTGAAACCGGTGGGTTTGTGGTCGGAGAAAAAGTCAAAATTGGCCTGGAAGTCGAGGGTATTTTAAAGAAATGATCTTTTCGGGCTTCCCGGAGTCCACCTTAGGAAACCCGAAGCCCGCCTTAAAACATCTATAGCCCATGGTGTCGGTTGGCCATCACGCTTCGGACCTTAAGACCGCTTCCCCTAAAGACTGAAAAACAGTCTTTAATCTTTCTTAATTTCTCCTGCAATATCTGATATTTTCAAGGAAATTGACGGTTTAAAAATGCCCGCTATACTTGAGCATTAAGAGGATGCCTGCCTTTTTACTGCTTCTTTTATAAAGGGACACCGTGAATTTTCGCCATCCGTTTCAGGTCGGAATTTTAATTTGGATTCTTTGCCTCGGCTTTGTTACACCTGCCCAGGCGGTCCGACTGGATACCAGCACCCAAAATAGTAACTTTTCTTTTGGAGTCAATGCCTTCCTCGGATTTGAATATGCATATATGAGCAAGATGCCGATGGTCATGGAAACACCCGGCGGAGGAATGATGATCGGGTCCATGCCGGGCATTTCCTATATTAAACTCCAGCATCTCAACCTGCTCTTTTCTGCAGAGAAAGAAAACCTCCGGGTATTAATCAATTTCCACTCACACAATGTCGGATCAAACGAGCCTAAACATGAAAAGTCACACGGTACTCCTGAAATCCAGGAAGCATACGGGGAATATATTTTTAGCGATCACCTGAAAATACGAGCGGGTGCTTTTCTCTCCCCTTTTGGGTTTTACAATGATGTCCGTTATATCCTGCCTGTCTTCTCCAGCGTGGTATTGCCCCAAATATATGACCCGCCGATGAATTATGGTCATATGATGGTTGGAGGTGAAAGCATCGAACCCGTCGGCTCCTTTTCTCCCGAAAATGCAAACCTCATGCTTTGGGGAACGGCATTCAGAAACTCCATTGAAATTCGATACCACCTTTACCTGTCTAATGGGACCAACTCCTCAGAAGGAGGTCGTGAGGATAAAGATTTAGGGTGGGGCGGACGATTTTTACTCAGTGTTCAGGACCGCCTTAAAATAGGGGGATCGGGTTACACCGTCCATAATAATAATGCCCCCGAAGGAAGAGCCCGGTTTTATGGCGCGGATATCACGGTCGTCCTCTTCCCGCCCTGGATTATTCAAAGCGAGTATGTCATCAACCGGTATGCAAATCAGGCGTCCCGATATTCCTATTATTTCTATACCGGGTTTCCCTATCGATTGTGGCTTGAATTTCTTCGTTACGTTTTTTTAAAAGACCCTGAGCACCTGCTCATGAAAAGGGAACAAGTCCGTTATACCCTGGGTTTGGGTTACCAATTCAAACCGAATATTCAAATCAAGGGGGAATACCACATTCACCGCATCCTGGATCACGCCGGACTTTCCAATGACCTATCCGAGTTTAACATGATCCGACTTGCTTTAATCACGATGTTTTAGGGGCTTTTGAATTGATCAGACGGGTTGTTCTTATATGCTGTTTTATTGCTTTTTTCCCCTTTCCTGGAAGCGCGGAAGTGATCATTATTGTTCATCCTTCCAATCCGGTTAACCAACTCCGCAGTCGGGATATCGAATCTATTTATCTATTCAAAAAATCCACTTGGGGGAACAGAGTCCGTATCTTCCCGATTAACCTTCCCCCTCGTGACCCGCTGCGAGAAGAATTATCAAAAAAATGGATCGATAGAAGTTCGGGAGAAATAGAAAACTTTTATCTCATGCGGGCCTTGTCTGGACAGGGGCAACCTCCCATCATTGTCGGAACGCCTGAAGAAGTCAAAACCTATATCAAAAACAACCGGGGCGCGATCGGATATATTCATAAAAAAGACCTCGATGATTCCGTCAAAGTCATTCCCATTCTCGAAAAGGAACCAGGACAGTGAAAAACATTGGGGCTTTCAGTCTCCGGACCAAATTCCTGCTTGCCTCATTTATCCCGACACTGGTCGTGCTCACACTGATTGTGAGTCTCTTCAGCATGCAGTTCAATCGTCTGGCCATCCAGAACCAGGTCGATGATTTATTAAACATCCCCGCCATGCTGGAAAATACTATTAGCTCTCCCGATGTGCTGAATTATCGGCATTTGCTCCAAAATGGAATATTTTTACTGGACACCCTCAGAAGTGAAGTGACCGGGATAGCGGTATATGCCGAAAAGGAAGGGCAATTCCAGGTGATCGTCTCGACCCAACCGGAAGACGTCGGGAAAGGCGCCCGGCCAAATCAATTAAAACCGCTGCGCACGGGTCGGTACGAAACCTACCAGGACATGGGCTCCGGGCAAAAAATACTCAGAATTGACGCCCCGCTTTTTTTAAATAAAACCCCTGTGGCCGTCGTTTCAATCTTCTCCACATTGCTTGTACAAGATGCCATGATGGCCTATCTCAAGAACCTGATTCTAGTGATCGGCCCCCTTGGCGGGGCCCTGCTCTGGGCCTTTATTTATCTTTCCTTTAAAAAGATCTTTTTATCCCGTCTGGCCAATCTTTCGGCCGCCTCACGGGAAATTTCCGCAGGGCAATGGCCGATGCGCATCCCCGTAAAATGGAAAGATGAAATGGGAGAACTTGAAGCCACATTTAACCAAATGAGTCTTTCCCGGCAACGGGCAGAAGAAGCCCTTGAAGAACAAGCCATCCGGGACACCCTGACCAAACTCTATAACCGCCGGTATTTCAATACCCGCATCGAGGAGGAGATTGAACGGGCATCACGAAACCAGACCCCCTTTGCCGTTCTCATTTGCGACCTGGATTTTTTTAAGCACATCAATGACAGCTTCGGACACCAGACAGGAGATGAAGTTTTAAAACAAGTGGCTAGAAATCTTGGAGACTCAACACGAGGCAGTGACCTGATTTTCAGATGGGGAGGAGACGAATTTGTCGTCATTCTGGGTGAACCCTTAAAAGGGGATCCTCTGGTTGCGGCCAATCGGATTCGGGAAGGAATTCACCAGATAAGAGATAGAGAAGACAAAAAGATTGATCTCAGTATCGGGATTGCCCTTTTTCCAAGGCATGCCCAAGACGCGGAAAACCTGATCCGGGTGGCGGATCGCGCCTTGTATATTGCCAAAAAAGGCGGCGGAAAGATTCATGTGGGAGAAGAGGAATTTCATTTAAATGAAGAGGCCATCGTCTCGGTCTTTCAGCCCATCATGGACATTCAGACACAGGCCCCTTATGCCTACGAAGCCCTTAGCCGTGATCCTCAGGGGAAAAACTCGATTCTGAACCTCTTTAAAAAATATCAAGCCATCGGCCAGCTTCTAGAACTCAAAATGCTCTGTTTCAAGGGCCAAATCCGGGACGCCGTCCAAGGAAAATTCAAACGCATCTTTATTAACGTCGACTTTGAGTTACTCAGCCATCTGGATGTGATCCCCATCCCGGATAACATCGAAATTATTCTGGAGATCTCGGAGCTTGAAGCCCTTGAAGATATAGAAAAACATCTCATAGAAGCTAAACGCTGGCGCCAGGAAGGCTATCAATTCGCCGTCGATGACTTCGGTGCGGGCTTTATCTCTCTCCCTTTTCTTTCTCATTTGGTTCCCGAATACATTAAAATCGACCGTTCTGCCATTTTAAGGGCCGAATCGTCCGCAAAATTCAAACAGTTTTTATCCGACCTCGTGCTGACACTAAGAAACTATACCCAGAAACATATTATTGCAGAGGGCATAGAAACAGAAGCCCAGCTTAAAGTGCTTGAAGAGATCGGCATCCACTTGATCCAGGGTTTTTTGTTGGGGAAACCGATCCCCCTGGAAGAAGTGATGACAACACATGACATGGAGCACAGGCTCTGAACGGTTTCTATTTAATTTCCATTTTAAGCCATGACCTGGTTATAATGCACCCGATTTCAAACAAACCATTATAAGCCCCGGATTTAAATGGGTTCGACTTTAAACCATAGGGGAAACCCGTCTTTTTATCTCAGAATTTGATCTTATGAACCGCGTCTTTTTTTCCCTAATTTTCATCGCTTTTACTTATACCGGCGCGCAACAGGTTTTTTGGAGTCCCGAAATATCCGGGGCAGCAGGCCCAATGCAGCAGCTCAGCGAAGGCATGATCATTTCCGCCAAAAGTGCCGTGGAACTGGCACTGGGACTGATTGGCGTCATGGCTTTTTTTCTCGGCCTTATGAAAGTCGCCGAAAAAGGCGGTCTGCTTCAGATCATTGCCGGCCTATTGCGGCCTTTAATGATCCGGCTTTTCCCGGATATCCCGCCCAACCACCCCGCGATGGGAGCCATGATAATGAATATATCAGCCAATGCACTCGGTCTCGGAAACGCGGCAACGCCGTTCGGCATCCGGGCCATGCAGGCGCTCAATACGCTCAATCCAGTTAAAGGCACCGCGACCAATGCGATGGTGTTGTTTTTAGCCATCAATACCTCCAGTGTCACATTATTACCCACCGGAGTGATTGCACTTCGAGCAGCAGCGGGCTCAAATAATGCGGCCGGTATTCTTGCCACAACACTTTTTGCCACGCTCTGCTCCACGGCGGCCGCCATTTTCGCCGCGAAAACCTATCCCCGGTTTTTTCCGTTATCTGACGCAGAAACACCTCCTCCTGAACCTGAAAACCCGCATAACACCATGGCCACCGACAGTCCCTTTCCGTCTCACACCGAAAAAACCTATTCGGACAAGACTTCCTATATCGCGCTTGCGACTCTGATTTTATTGATTCCGATCGTCACGATATATGGCAATGCCATCGGTCCCTGGGTGATTCCCGGCCTGACCGTAACCTTATTGGGCTTTGGTTTGGTGCGCGGGGTTAAAATATATGAAACCTTTGTGGAAGGCGCCAAAGAAGGTTTTCAAGTGGCCATGAAAATCATTCCCTTCCTGGTGGCCATTTTGGTTGCAGTGGGAATGTTTCGAAACAGCGGCGTTTTGGATCAACTCATCAACGTACTCAGCCCGGTCACTTCATGGGTTGGTTTGCCCGCTGAAGCCCTGCCCATGGCGTTAATTCGTCCGCTTTCCGGCTCCGGGGCATATGGTCTTTTGGCAGAAACCCTCAACAATGCCGCCATTGGTCCGGACAGTTATGTGGGATATCTGGTGAGCACCTTTCAGGGGTCGACCGAAACCACTTTTTATGTTCTGGCTGTTTATTTCGGCGCCGTCCAAGTGCGGAAATCCCGTCATGCCCTGGCCGCAGGACTGACCGCAGATCTGGTTGGTATTCTTGCCGCAATCGCGGCTTGCCAGTACTTATTCAACTAATTTAAAACATCGAAACACATTGTTGTTGTTTTAAATTTTCGACAAACCCACATTTACGTTGCAGCCGCAATGCGATGGCAGCGTACAATCATAAACAACCCCAGGAGAATCATTGGGACACTTAACAGTTGGCCCATCGAAAATAACCCGACAAGAAAACCCAGGTGTGCATCCGGCTCACGGGCAAATTCAACGATAAAGCGAAACACGCCATATCCCAAAATCATTGACCAAAAGACAATGCCCGGCGCAAGATTCTTTTTCGAGAGAACCCATAGAATAACAAATAACACCCCGCCTTCCAGGGTGGCTTCATACAATTGGGAAGGATGACGGCAAACATCCCCGCCTGCCGGAAAAACCATACACCAGGGCACATCCGTCTCCCTCCCGAAAAGCTCGCCGTTCATGAAATTTCCAATCCGGCCCAGTCCAAGACCGATGGGTGCAGCCACAATGGCCACATCCGCCACGGAATACACAGGAAGTTTAAACTTTCGACAGAAATAAATTCCACCTAAAACCGCCCCGATCAATCCGCCATGAAAGGACATCCCGCCTTCCCACACCGCAATGATTTTAGAGGGGTTTGAAAAGTAATATCCGGGATTATAAAAAAGAACATAGCCCAGCCGCCCTCCAAAAATCACCCCAACCGCTCCGTAAAGCATGAGATCGGATATCTGCTCTTGTGTGATCGCTAATTTTTTCTTAAGCGCAATATAACGGATGATAAAAATGGCAGAAATAAACGAAACCGCATACATCATGCCATACCAGCGAAACGCCAGGGGACCGATGCGAAAGATCACCGGATCGATATTCGGGTAAGGAATCATTGCAGAGTGCGCCTCCGGGTTGCAAACGGGAGCCAATATAACACAGGGAGAAAATGAAAAGGAAGAAACCGCTTTATCTCTGTTTTACCAAGGCACAGCCGCTTTTTGCACTTCCTGATTTTTGTCTGTGTAATACACAAAGTGGTTTTGCTGGCCAAAAAGGTGTACATCGCGCGTAATCCGAACATCTTCTTTACAGTACAATGCGATTTTTGCAAATGCCCCTTCCTCAAACCACTTCAGCGCCAAAAGCCCGTCCGCAGATTTGCCAAGATTTAAGGTCGTCTGTGCCACATTGTCCAGTTTAATTCTCCGCCCTGTACTGTTTTTAATATCCACCATCAAATCACAAGTGGGCAATCCCGAAAAATCAAAAGCAGAATAATATGACAAAACAGGATAATCAAAACCGACAATATTATATCCCACAACAAGGTCTGCCTCTTTAAGATCGGAGATCAAGGCCGACATATCCTCTTCTTCAAAAACCTTGAATTGTTTTGTCGACGAAGAATAGGTGACCCCGATAGAAACCCGCATTAAATGCTTGTTCCCCCACCCTCCTACTTCGTCCGCCCCTTTTTGTGTTTCTAAATCAAAGTAAACAATATTCATGCAACTTTATTTCCTGATCCAACAAGCGTCATGCTAGGCGACACAGATCAAGGCTGTCAAGCCAGATAAAAACAGTTACGAACTACCTGGATCAAAACTTTCGGCACCAGAAATTAATAAACAAAGAGCCAATAAATGGATATACATAGAAACTATATAAATAATATGGATTATTTATATCAAAAAATATAGACAAATTTATTTACTCTTTACCAACGATTGGCGTATGTTTAATTTTAGAAGGTATGCAGTACCCACCCCGTATCATCAGCCAAACCTTCTAAGCGTTTTCATGATGTTTGTTCGTATAAATTTATTGAAAAAGGGAGGATCTGTCATGCCTGTAGAGATTAGAAACCTGACCCATAGACCCGTGTTGATGCGCTTAAACAGCGGCACATCCCTGCATCTTTCGCCAGGGGCCCTGTCAGCCGCCATCGGAGACCACGAAATCATCAATAACATGAAGGTCAAGAAGCTTCAGGGCAGACATGTGATCGCCTTGGAACCCGTGCAAAAAAAGTCACAAAAAACAGCCACCCCAAAAAAAACCAACAAACCGGGAAAAAGAAAATAATAAACCTCAAATTGTGAAAGGAGGGGGATCTCATGGCAATTTTGTCTTACCCAGGCGTTTATGTTGAAGAAGTGTCCAGCGGTATCCGACCGATTGAATCAGCCAGCACCTCTACCGCAGCCTTTGTTGGCCTTGCGGAAATGGGGCCCGATGACGAGGCCTTAAGAATCACCAGTTGGACCGAGTTCCAGCGCTTTTATGGAACATATATCAGCGACGGGTACCTGGCGCATTCGGTCTTTCAATTTTTTAATAACGGTGGACGGCAATGTTACATTGTTCGTATTACACGATCCGATGCCGCGACCGCAAGCGTCACCGTGCAAAACCGTGCTTCTGCGCCAGTCAACGGCTTGACTTTTTCCGCAAAAAACAAGGGCGCCTGGGGGAATTTTCTCTATCTGCAAATCGAAGACGGTTCCAGCGACAGCGGCAATACTTTTAAAATCAGCATCCGCAAGCAAGACGAGGTCGATCTGGTCCCTTCGGATTTTCTCAACATCGCGCCTTTGGAAACCCATGATGATTTGAGCATGGACCCGGATTCACCCAACTACATTGTCGATGCCCTGAGCCAAAACTCCACTCTGATCGACGCCGCCGTCGATGCCGCCAATACCAGCGTACAGAGCGGATTTCATCAGGGGGGTGAAGGGCCTTCAATTCCCTCCGCGCCCAACCTGAATTTTCAAATTAATCTCGACGGCGACGGTTATCAGCAAGTATCCATTGCAGATGGCTTGGGCACTATGGCTGCTGTCGCGAGCGCAATCCAAACCGCTGTGACCGGGCTGACCCGATTGAAAACCAGCACACCCACCACCGCGTTCACCGGTTTTACGTGCACCGTCGAAGATGCCGGTTTGGCGACAGAACACCTGTTATTGACTTCGGGCACCAGCGCAGCCACTTCTTCCGTCCGCGTGCAAAATGCCTCGTCAAACAATGCCGCCGTCAGCCTTAAACTGGGCGAAGGCAACGGTGGGTATTCTGAAAACGGCATCGCCGTCCGGCGTCCGGCCAATGCCTCAGCCATTCAGGTGGGGGATGCCGCCGTCGCCGCACCGGTCGCCGCCGTCACCCTGGGGGCCGACGGCATCGCCGCCTTAACCGAACTCAGCTATAGTACGGGTTTTGATCTATTGGACAACAAAACGGATTTTAGTCTGTTGGCGGTGCCAGGCGTGGGCACCACCACCATGGTAGACGAAGGCATGGCCTATTGCCAAAACCGGCCGCTTCAAGATGTCTTCTACATCGGAGAAATGACCGAAGACGACGACAGCGCCGCAGAAGCGGAGTCCTTTCGCAACGCCTTGACCACACCCAATTCCTACGGCGCAGTCTATTTTCCCTGGATCAAGGCGCTCGATCCGACCGGCGTGTCGTCCGAACCGGTTTCGCTGCCCCCCGCAGGCTACATCGCCGGATTGTATGCGCGGATTGACGGCAAACGCGGCGTGTGGAAAGCGCCCGCAGGCACCGAGGCCACGATCAACGGCGCGGTCGGTCTCGACATCAATCTGACGGACACCGAACAGGGTAACCTGAACAAGATCAACGTCAACTGCCTGCGGCGATTCGCATCGGCAGGCATCGTGTCCTGGGGAAGCCGAACCATCAGCTCCGATCCCGAATACAAATACGTGCCCGTGCGGCGTATGGCGATTATGCTGCGGGTCAGCATTTACAACGGCATTCAATGGGCCGTCTTTGAACCCAATGACGAAGATCTCTGGGCCGCGTTGCGCTTGAACATCGGATCGTTTATGACCGTTCTGTTCCGGCAGGGCGCGTTTCAGGGGAGTTCGCCCGCAAAGGCCTTTTTTGTGAAATGCGACGGTGAAACAACCACGCAGGCCGACATCGATCTCGGCATCGTGAACGTGCTTGTGGGCTTCGCGCCGCTGAAACCGGCCGAATTCGTTGTGGTCAAGATCAGCCAGAAAGCGGGCGAGTCATCCTAATCGAAATTGATCCGATCTGTTAAGGAGGAGCCATCATGGCAAAATTTGCAGTCAATTCCCATCGTTTCGACCCCTACCGGAATTTCAAGTTCAAAATCAAGTGGGACGGTCAATATGTTGCGGGCCTTTCAAAATGCAGCGCGCTGAAAAAAACAACCGAATCGTCCGATTGGCGCGAAGGCGGCGATCCCAGCACCGGCCGGAAGGTGCCAGGCAAGACCTCCTACGATGCCGTCAGTCTCGAAGCGGGCGTGACCCATGACACGACTTTTGAGGAATGGGCCAACCTGGTCAATAATTTTCAGGGCGACTCAGCGATGTCCTTAAAAAATTTCCGAAAGGACGTCACGATTGACGTCTTCAATCTCGGTGGACAAAAGGTACTCTCTTATAATGTCTTCCGGTGCTGGGTCTCGGAATATCAGGCTCTGCCGGAGCTTGACGCCAGCGGAAACGCCATCATGATCCAAACGATCAAACTTGAAAACGAGGGATGGGAGCGCGACACCTCCGTCGCAGAACCAAGCGAAACCTAGGCGGGACGGAGGCAGAGAGAGACCCGCCTTATTCCACCATGCCGGGTCTTGGGTTTTCCATCTTTAAACGTTTCAGGAATGATCTTATGGAAGAGCGAAGCTGTATCCTCCCGGGCGGCTGGGCGGATGCACAAGGGGAAATTCATAATAGGGTCGTCTTCTCCGCCCTCACAGGCCGGGAAGAGGCCCTGCTTGCCGATACCCAAGGAAACGGCCCGGCGAAAGTGACCGCCGTACTTAGCCGTTGCCTTAAGCAAATCGGGTCAATCCGTCCCATCTCCGAATCCATCGCGCGCGAGCTCTTGATCGTCGACCGGGATTTTCTCTTGCTCAAGCTGCACGAGGCGACCTTTGGTTCGCGGGTGCAGGCGACCTTGCCTTGCCCCTGGCCCGACTGCGGCGAAAAAGTCGATATCGATTTTACCACCGAGGACATTCCCGTCAGCCCTTCGCAAGAGAAAGGCCCGCGGTTCACGGTCGTCCTCTCGCCAGAGGCCGCCTTCGTCAAAAATGGAAAGGCCCATCGGGAAGTCACTTTCCGGCTCCCGACCGGCGCGGACCAGGAACGCCTCTCTTCCCGGCTTGCCGAGAACGAAGCCCAGGCCCTGAGCGAATTGCTCGCCCGCTGTATCCGGTCCATCGGCCCGCATGAGATGACATCCGCCGAACAGATTGAGGCCCTTTCGCCCCTGGCCCGCATGGAGATTGAGCGGGAGATGCTTCGCATCGCCCCGAAGATCGAATTGAATATGGAAGTCAACTGCCCCGAATGCGCGCGCTTGTTCACCGTGCCTTTTGATCTTCAGGATTTCTTTTTCGGAGAGATGCGCACCAGCCGGGATCTGCTCTACCGCGAGGTCCACTACCTCGCCTATCACTACCATTGGAGCGAAAAGGAAATCATGGAAATGCCGAAAGACCAGCGGCGCAACTACATTGAAGTCCTGGCCGATGAAATCGAAAGGCTGAACAATGCCGTCTGAACAAAGGCCGCAGCCACAAGCTTATCTTTACAAGGCGCTCGCCGACGGAGCAAAACCCTTTCGTTACCGAAGCGGTATTCGCACTTTGCTGGGCCAGCCTGAAAACCCCGATACGCAGGTGTCGCATCCGCTCCCTCTCCCGCCCGCAGGCTTTCACTATTTGCGGCAGGCATCTTTTGACGAACCGGCACATGCACCGCGTCAGAGACCTGAAAAAGAGGATTTTCTTACCGAAATACCCGAAAGACACACCGCGCAAGGGCTTCAGGCACCCGAATCCGCTCATGGCTTTGATGCCCCCCAGGCACAACAAAAGCCGGATACGCCGCGAAATACGCCCATTGCCCCGTATTCGTTTAAGTCAGCTCCTGGTTCACAACACCTCCCGCACCGGGAAAGCGGGACCGAAGGGGAGACAGGCCCGATTCAAAAAACCATGGAAAGTGCCTCCACACAAATACAAATCGACATCCCCGGGTTCTCGGAAAAAGTACGCCGCTTTTCCGCGCTGACGCCCCGAAAAAAAGAGGACACACCACAGACACAGAAAGATGCGCCGGAGACGCGAACAACAGGAACCGCCCCCCTCACTCAAAACGTCCGCACGGAAATAATAGATCGATTAAACGTTCCTCAAACAGCGGTATCTGCTTCGCGTCAGCCACCACAAAAAACACATCCTGCAATAGGGAAGATGCAGAATGTCCGCGAGACACAAAAAGAGGAAACAAAAACCATCAACCGCGCGACGACGCCTTCTTTGCATCATCTACACAAAGTCAACGCCGGGGACCAACAGGCCCTTCGAAAAATGGAGACCTGGACTGAAAATACGGTTTATAAAAATCAACTGCCTTCAAACACACCAAGGGAAACGAACCCGCATGATCCACTTCCAATCCGGCGCACACAGCAAGCCGCGGAATCCCGGATTGAACAGCTCAGGCAGTCCCTTCAGACCTTGAAACAAAAAACATCCACGCGTGAATCCGATGCTGAAAAACCGCCGGAAACACCACGGCATGAAACGGTCGATCACCATCGGCCTCCCGATCTCACGCCACAGCCAGTGGTGATCGTCAAACGCGCCCCTGTCCGAAGGCAGTCGCCCGCCGCCTTTTGGGAACGCAACTATATGAGCCACCTTTTTCGTGTGAGGCCCTTGCGATGAGTGCATCGACCGCCATCGGCATGGTCAGTGAATCCCTGCGCAACCTGCTGGTCGGGGAAATGACGATCACACCCGCGCCGAATGTCACGGTGCTTGCCCCGGACGAATCGGGCGGCGGCAGCCGGCGCGTAAACCTTTTTTTATACAAGGCGCAGGAAAACCCGTCCTTGAAAAATTTGGACTGGCAACCCAAGACAGGCGACAGCAGTCAATTGGTCCCGCCGCCCCTGTCCTTGAACCTCTTTTATCTGATCACCCCCTATGCCCCGAACGACCCACAATCGGGCAACAGCGCGGCACATGAAATCCTAGGCGAGGCCATGCGCGTTTTTTACGAGAACCCCATCGTCTCGCAGGAATATCTCGTCGAGGGACTGTCGGACGCACGGCATCAGATCAAAATCATGCTCAATACCCTTGATCTCGAAGAGCTCAGCCGGGTCTGGAACACCTTCACGCAGCCCTTCCGCCTTTCTGTTTTATATGAAGTCTCCGTCGTGCAGATCGACATGCTCACGGAAAGCGAGCGCGCGATGGCCGCGCGCGTACGGACCGTCGGCGTGCCGGATGTCCGGGCGCCCTACAAACCGCCCGTGGTCAGCTCCCTCAGTCCAGAAAGCGGCACGGCGGGCACGACCGTGACCTTCAGCGGGGAACATCTGGAAGGGTGGTCGGCCTATGTCACCCTCATGCGCAACCGCATCCTCGACGGCGTCGAAATCACGGGCGACAGTTTCGACGTGACCCTGCCGGGCGATCTCGATGCGGGATTTCATGAAATCCGCGTGGATGTCTCCCATCTTTTCCGGAAAACCTTTTTCTTCGAGGTCACGCCGTGACGGTAAAGCGCTTGCAGAATTCCCCCGATACCGTGCCCGCCTACAGGGACAATCTCGATCAACTTCGGGATGCGCTGCGCCGGCTCGACCTCTTGATCCAGCGCCGGACAGTGGCATTCCGTGAGGCCGCGCCCGACCCCTTGCGCACGGATCTCACCCATGTCTACATCTCGCACGAGGAAGTCGATCATTTGCTCAGATCCCCCGGCACCGTGAAGGTGGTTCACCCGGAGGGCCGGGGCATCGAGAAGGCCCTCGAATCACTGGGAAAGGAGATCCACGCCAAGGTCACGCAAAGCCTGCGGCAGGGGGTATTTCTCGCGTTGCCGCAATTGGCCCACATCTTTTCACTGTCCCCCTTTGAATGCGACGTCCTCATCATCTGCCTCGCGCCTGAACTCGACCGGAAGTACGACAAACTTTATGCTTATCTCCAAGACGACATCACCCGCAAGAAACCCAGCGTGGATCTCGCACTGGATTTGCTTTGCGCGTCGGAGACCGCACGCTGGCAAGGCCGAAACTACTTCTCTTCACAAGCGCCGCTGTTCCGTACCGGACTTCTGCAATTCGTCGAGGACATGCAAAGCCCTTCAGGCTCGAGCGATTTGTCGCGGTTTTTAAAACTCGATCCACGGATCCTCAGTGCCTTGCTGGGTTCCAATCACATAGATGCCGCATTATCAGATGTATCCAGACTGATTTTGCCGCAACCCGATCCGGAACCGGTTTTTATCGATCCCGCCATCCATAAAAACCTTCTGCGGTTCATGCAACGGCATTTATCGGATCAATCGAAGGACCGTAAAAAACTTGCTTTTCATTTTCACGGCCCCTACGGCGTGGGGAAAAAAGAATTGGCGGCCACCCTCTGCGGCGCACTGAACATCCCGCTCCTGATCATCGACACCCCCCTGCTTTTGAAAGATTCCCGGGACATCGAAACCCCATTGCGCAATGCCTTCCGCGAGGGTTTGCTGCAACAGGCGGCACTGTTTCTGGAAGGCATCGACATCTTCAATACGGACAACACACCCCGTTTTTTTAAAACACTCCATCAGGCCATCGCTCAATACGGCTGGCTGTGCTTTCTGGCCGGAGAAGCGGCCTGGACGCAACAACCGGGCCTGTTTCAAGACATGCTTTTTCAATCGGTGCACCTCCCGGTTCCGGCCGACCCCTTGCAACGGGCGGCCTGGGATTATCACTTGAGCGCGCTCGACGCCGCCAAGGCCGATCACGCCAAAGATTGGCCGGCGGCACTGGCAGGCCAATTCCGTCTCAGCCCCGGTCAAATGCGTGACGCCGTGCAATCCGCTCTCGCCCGGCGCGCCCTGGACGGCGGCGAATCCGGCATCACGCTCGGCGACCTGTTCTCCGCGTGCCGGGAACAGTCCAATCAAAAGCTGCATGAAATGGCCCGAAAAATCAACCCGCGCGCGGATTGGGGCGACATTATCCTGCCCGAATCCCATATCGGCCAGTTAAAGGAAATCTGCGCGCAAGTTAAACACCGGACGCGGGTCTTCGGCGATTGGGGCTTCGACCGGAAACTGTCCTACGGCAAGGGGCTGTCCGTGCTGTTCTCCGGCCCCCCCGGCACCGGCAAAACATTGGCGGCCGAAGTCATTGCCCATGCACTTGGACTCGATTGTTACAAAATCGACCTCTCCGGCCTCGTCAGCAAGTACATCGGTGAAACGGAAAAAAACCTCGCCAAGGTGTTTCGGGAAGCCGAGACGAGCAACGCCATTTTATTTTTCGACGAGGCGGACGCGCTGTTCGGAAAACGCACCGAGGTCAGCGACGCCCACGACCGCTACGCCAACATCGAAACAAGTTATCTGCTGCAAAAGATGGAAGAATACGAAGGCATTGTCATCCTCGCCACCAACCTGCGCGACAATATGGATGAAGCCTTCACCCGGCGCATCCGCTTCATTGTCGAGTTTCCTTTTCCGGACGCTGCGCACCGGCTGGCCATTTGGAAACGGCATTTTCCCAAGGAAGCACCGGTTGACGAAGCGATGGATTATGAATGGCTGTCCAAAAAGGTGCAGGTCGCGGGCGGCAATATTAAAAACATCGTGCTCAACGCCGCCTTTCTCGCCGCCGAAAACGGACAGGTCATTGGCATGGACCATCTCATTCAGGGCACGAGACGAGAATACGAAAAGATCGGCAAACTTTGGGATGACAACCGGCTGGATCCGGCGAAAGAGAAGGCCCGCTAATGTTTGCAGTTGAACAGACAAAAAAGACCGGCAGTGTCCATCCCGGAAGTGTTTTGAAAAAGACGGGTACTCCGGCTTTTGGGAAATCGCAGCCGCTGCAAAGGGCGGTCGGGAACAGCTTACTTCAGTCATCGGCAACAGGGAAGCATATTCAGCGGAAATGCGCCTGCGGCGGCAGTTGTTCAGCGTGTGGGGTAAAAGACGAGACAAAGCGGATACAAACCAAGTTGAGGGTCGGTCTGGCCCACGATGCCTATGAGCAGGAAGCCGACCGGGTCGCCGACTCGATCATGCGAATGCCTGAAACTTCGATTAAAAAGGAAACGCAAAGCCTCGCCTCATCGATACAGCGCATCGCAGACGGCGACGGCGGCGGATTCGACCCCGGCCCGGATTTTCAGGCGCAACAAAACGGCGGGCAGCCGCTTTCCGCTTCCACACGAAATTTTATGGAGCCCCGTTTCGGTACGGATTTCAGTCAGGTGCGCGTCCATACGGATTCGGGCGCGCAAGCTTCTGCGAATCAAATTCAGGCGCGCGCCTACACCTTTGGAAACCACATTACTCTGGGCAATGATGCGTCAGAAAACGATAAGCACTTGATGGCGCACGAACTGACACATGTCGTGCAACAAGGGGGTGCGGAAGAGTCGGCGCAACGGACGCCTTTATCGCCTCGTATTCAGCGGGATCCGCCGCCTGCCGCCGATCCCTGTCCGGACGGCGTGAAAACCATTACGGTCGATCTGGTCTCTTTGCGGGGTTCCAACCGGGACCCCAACCATGATCTCACTTTTGCCAATACGGTTTTTCGTTCTTGTTGTGTCCAGTTTCAATTAGGCACAGGCTTGACGGTTCATCCGGACGATTCCGACCGCTGGCTCGGGGGCGATACCGTGCTCGACCGTCTGACGGCCTGCGGCACAATCAGTACCGAAGAACAAACCATGTACGACGAAGCCGCCGCCAATTACGGGATCACCAGTCCTTTTCGGGCTTTTTATGTGGCCTCGATGAATCCCGGCGCGCGAGGGGCCAGCAAGCCGCCTTATTGCGCCACAGGTGTTGCAGCACCCTACGTCAACACGGCGCGCATTTCGAACACGGCGCAAGACCGGTCATTGGCCCACGAGTTTGGACATATTTTGTTAAACAGCGGCGCGCACACCGGCATCGACAACCCGGCGGATACCGCAAATTTAATGATCCCGACCAACAATGCAACGGGTTCTACCTTGGATGCGACGCAGTGCGCGACCATTTTCGGCAATGCCTAAGCCTGGATTTATAAAATGACGGGAATCAAAACACAGCAACATCAATCAAATGACCGGGTCAAGGTTTCGTCGCAGCAAAAACCGCAGGCGGCACCCTTGCACATTAGCCCCGGTTTGATGTTGCAACGCAGCCTTGGAAACCAGCTCATGCCCAGACACACGGCGAAGCCGATAATTCAAAGGCAATGCGCATGCGGCGGCGCTTGTTCCAATTGCGCATTGAAAAAAGACGTCCAACGAAAAGTGCAGGCCAAGCTCACGGTCGGCCCGGCGCATGACGCCTATGAGCAGGAAGCCGACCGCGTGGCCGATTCGATTATGCGGATGCCCGCAGCTTCGATTGAAACCGGGGATCAAGGCATCGCGCCCTCGATCCAGCGCGTCACAGGCAGCGACGGCGGCGGATTCGACCCCGGCCCGGATTTTCAGGCGCAACAAAACGGCGGCCAGCCGCTTTCGTCATCCATACGCAATTTTATGGAACCCCGCTTCGGCGCGGATTTCAGTGCGGTGCGCGTACACACGGGTGCGGATGCGGAACAGTCTGCGTCCCAAATTCAGGCCCGGGCCTATACGCGCGGCAATCACATCACCTTGGGAAAGGGTGCCTCCGAAAAGGATCAACGCTTGATGGCCCATGAGTTGACACACGTGGTGCAGCAGGGCGGCGCGGAAAACGCAACGCAGCGGACGCCGATTGCGCCCCGCATCCAGCGCGATCCGCCGCAAAACCAATGTCCGGACGGCGTGAAAACCGTCAATGTGGACCTCATCTCGTTACGCGGGTCAAGCCGCAACCCGCCCGCCGAACTCGATTTTGCCAACACGGTCTATGCGCCCTGCTGCGTGCAATTTCAAATGAGCCACGGGGTCAGCGTCATCGGGAGCTTGTCCGACACCTGGCTGGGCGGCGATACGGCGATGAGCCGGGGAACGACGCGCGGGGCGATCGATCCGGAACAGACCGCCGCCTATGACGGGGCAACTGCGACCTTTGGCCTGAGGGGTCGAATACGTGCATTTTATGTCGAAAGCCTGGTGGGCGGGTCGCGAGCCACGAGCTTTCCAAAAAACTGGGCCACGGGGACTGCCGCACCCTATGAAGGCATGGTCATTGTCACCAACAGTGCCGGCACGCGGACCCTGGCCCACGAAATCGGCCACATCCTGCTCGACGCGGACGGGACGGTACACACCACCCATCCGGGCGGGACGGACAATATCATGCAGCCGACGAGCAGCGCCACCGGGTCCACGGTGCACCAAACGCAATGTCCAACAATTTTTGGCAATGCATAAAGGAAAGGGTCACTAAAACAAAACATGTTTGCATTACCTGAAAAAAAACAAAGCACCGGCACCCTTGCACGCCCGGCCAAAAAGACACAGCGAAAAACCAATCCCGGGGGGGTGAATAGTCCTCAGATGTTTACGCGCCATAGGGGTAATCAGGCAATAGGCACGGCATTCGGTAAACCAATACCAATTCAACGGCAATGCGCTTGCGGCGGGAGTTGTCCGACCTGCGCCTCGAAAATGGATAACCAGCAGGTGCAGCCAAAACTCACGGTCGGCCCGGCGCACGACATTTACGAACAAGAAGCCGACCGTGTGGCCGATGCCGTCATGCGCATGCCGTCGGCATCCACTGAAACAGAGTCACAAAAGACAGGCCTATCCATCCAACGCATTGCATCGGACGATGGAGGCGGCTTCGACCCCGGTCCTGATTTCAAGACGGCGCAAGACGGCGGGCAGCCGCTTTCGGCCGCGACACGAACCTACATGGAGCCCCGCTTCGGTGTCGATTTCAGCACGGTGCGCGTGCACACCGGTGCGGATGCGGCGCGATCCGCGTCTCAGATTCAGGCCCGGGCCTATACGCACGGCAATCACATCACCCTGGGCCAAGGCGCCTCCGAAAACGACACGCACTTGATGGCCCACGAGTTGACACACGTCGTGCAACAAGGCGGCACGCAAGACGCGGCGCAGCGCACATCGATATCCCCGCGCATCCAGCGCGATCCGCCGCCCGCGCCCGACCCCTGTCCGGGCGGTGTGCGGCAGATTGATCTCTTCGCGGTAAATTTGCCCGGTTCGACCCGGACGATTTATGATGACCAGGCCAAGGCCGATGCGGTGCTGGCCCAGTGTTGCGCAAAAATCAACATCACCGGCGGGGAAAGCTGGGACACCAATTTGATGGATACCGATGCCCCTCACGGCGTGCTGAATCACAGCACGGCCACGGCGACCACGGAAGTGCAGGACATGACGGCGCACCGCCCCGGCGGCAATGTGTTGCACGCCTACTACGTACCCTCGATTTCGATTGGCTCGCGAGGCTCGTCGTTTTACGCGAGCCGTTACGGCGGGGCCTTTCCCGGCACGGCCAATGCGATTCAGGTCGCCAATTCCGCCGCAGTCGATACGATGGTGCACGAATTGGTGCATGTTTTACTCGACGACGGCGGCCACCACGCCGACCCGGATAATCTCATGGCTTCCGGGAGCACGCGGAATGTGGGCGTGGACAATATGGATGCCGCGCAATGCGCGGGGATTTAAACGATTTCAGGAAAGGGAAATGCGTCGTGCGTATTAGTTCTATTGATCAAAAAAAACCGGGTGCCGTGCAAGGGAAGACGCGTGGACTTTCTGCGTCTCCGGTTTGTTCCCGGAAAAGCACCGTACGGGATAAACATTCCCTCGACCGCAACCTGGGGAACCAGCGCGTGATGCGGATGACGGCGCAGCGCACACCGATATCGCCCCGCATTCAGCGGGATCCGCCGCCCGCGCCAAACCCCTGTCCGGACGGGATCAAAAAATTTGATGTCTTTGGGGTAAATCTGCCGGGTTCAACCCGGAACCTTTATAACGATGAGGCCAAAGCCAATACAGTCTTGGCCCAATGTTGTGCAGGAATCAACATTGTCGGCGGGGAGTCCTGGGATACGACGCTATTGGACCTGCAAGCGCCGCATGGTTCATTGAACGAATTTAAGTCAATGGCCAGTCCCACGGCGGAGGAGACGACAATGCTGGCGCACGCGCCGGGCGGGAGTGTGATTCATGCCTATTATGTGCCCAAGATGTCGGATCGCTCCCGGGGTGAAAATTTTCGTCCGAGCGTCAACCCCGCCGTACCGAAAGCAGTCGTGGTTTCGGATACCGCCGCCGTGGACACCTTCGTTCACGAACTGGGCCATATTCTTTTTGATGTGTCGGCTCATCATGCGAACCCCGATAATCTCATGGCCTCCGGAAGCATTCGAAACGAAGGGGTCGACAATATTACGGCGACACAATGTGGACGGATTTAAGGAGTGCCTGTGAACGGATTTAAGAAAATCAATCAGCCCGCTTCCCGGCTTCAAAGAAGCCCGATGCATGCCGGGACTTCGGGAAAAACAAACGCGGGGATAAAACCGGGGGCCGCGTCTTCCGGAAAAGAACTCGGCCGGGCCTTGGGTAATCAAAAAATGGCTCAGCTTTTGACCCAAGGGAAAGCCGCGCCGCGCCGCATTCAGCGGCGCTGGGACGCAGCGACAAGCGAGTGCGCGGGGCAGCCGACGGACAAGTGGGTCGAACGGATTGTCGTGCAGCAGGAAAGCCCACAAAGTACGACAATTCATTGGAGCGACGGGACGACGGAATTGGGCCAATGTTCCTCAGGAAAAGGCCACTGCTGCGTCGATCCGGCCCATCCCGACGGCGTGGCCTGTACGGCGACGGGCTCCAAAAGGAATGGCAGCAACTGCACGCCCATTACTTCTCGAAACGGGTACCTGGTGAAAAACCGGGACCTTGATCACAACGGGGTGCTGTGGTGGACGGAGTTCGTGCCGAGCCGGGGCATCGCCTTGCATGAGTACCGCCCGGTCGATGGCACGCCGCTGTCGCACGGTTGCGTGCGCCTCAATCACGACTTCGCGGTAAAAACCTTTTGCGGCGTGCGGCAAAACCAGACCTGGGTGCAGGTGCAGGGCTTCGCGCGGCCGATGTGCGACAACAGCAATTTACAAAGCGCCTGGCTGGGTGATTTCGCCATGGGCGGCCGAAACCTGAGCGATTACGACGGGGACCGCGATACGCAGGCCTCCATCCGTGAAGCAAGACGGATGATCAATGCGGCCTTTGGGCGCACGGTCACCCCTGAGGAGATGCGGGGCTTCGACGCCTCCGACATCCCGCGCTGTAGCAGTACCGTTGCGCGCCCGGAGGGGGATTAACCAAAGTTGATTCTATTGAAAAAAAGAGGAGCATCGACTGATGTCGGGATTCAGTAACAAACCTAAAATTTTGCGGGGGGCCTTTGTGGAATACGGCTTGAGTATTCCGCCGCTCTTTGTCGTGTTTCAATTCAACCCCGTGCAGCTTTCGCGCAGCCGGACGCAGTCTTTCTCCGTGCCCGGCAGTGTGCAGCAGGCCGAGTACGAAGCGGCGCGCGAGGAAGGACGGTCGGCCCAGTACATTTCCTTGAGGGATTACCACCAGCGCTTTGATGACCTCTCCGAAATCCGCGACGCCCAGCAGGTGCGCATTCAGGAGGAATCCATCAACTTCGAAATCCGTTTGGACGCGACGGACGATTTGAACGACGGCGACACGATCACGGAGCAATTCGGCATCGCGCCGCAACTCTCGACGCTTGAACTCATGGTGCATCCGAAGGAAGAGTCCCTTTTGGGACAAGCTTTGGGCGCGCTCCTCGGCTCGCCCGGCGGTTTTAGTTTCACGCGCAAGGAAAATCCGCCGATGATTCTCTTTATCTGGGGGCGGAAGCGGGTGCTGCCGGTGAACATCAACAGCCTGAGCATCACCGAGTCGGAATTCAGCACGGACCTGAATCCGATCCGCGCGTCCGTTAACGTCAACCTGACTGTTATCGAAGGAAAAAACCTGGCCTATATGTACACCAAGGCGATGAAGGAAGTGATGTCGGTGCTGAATCTGGCGAATATCGCGGACATCGCCGATGTCGTCATTCCGGGGTAGAAAAAAATGTTTTCAAAAAATTCGCGTTACAAAAAACTGGAAGACGTGGTCGTCAGCGACAGCGAAGGGAAGCAGGCGGCCTCCAAGGCCCTGCGGCGCATTCCCGAAGTTTCAGGTGAATTCCTGCACACGGTCGAAGAAAACGATCGGCTGGATCATCTGGCCTTCAAGTACTACAAACAGCCCAAGAAGTGGTGGCGGATTTGCGACGCCAATCCCGGCCATCCTTTCCCGCCCGCGCTTTTAGGGAAAGATACGATGGTGATTGAACATTTTCCGCTCATCATCGACAGCGAAGCAGACGAACCGCTTTGGTCCGAGGTGCTTGCGGATTTGAGGGCCGAGGTCGGGGTGGAGCAGGTTCAACTGATAAAAGAAGAGACCGCCTTGGTGGAGCGGATCGAAACCGTGGGTTCAGAAACGGTCACACTGATCGTGCCGGAGTACGCCTACAGACTCGTCGTGCGTTACAACGGCATGAATCTCGACACGACGGCGCTGGTCACACGCATGACCGGCCTCGATTTGGAAGTCGGGCCGCCGAAGCCGGTCGGACGGATTGGCAAGGCAATCATCATTCCACCCAATACGGTGAAATAGGACAGTCATGGAAGCGGAAAATTTTTCAATCACAATTGACGGCGAAGCGGCGGAGGATCTTTATCCCGACTTGATGGGGTTCGAGGTCGAACTGGATGAGGCCCTTGCCGGCATGTTCCGGCTGCGGCTCACGCTTTCGCAAGATACGGACGGGATCTGGGGCTACCTCGATGACGAACGCCTGCAGCTTTGGAAAGAAGTCACCATTTCCGCGGGCTTCGAGGATGAGCTGGACGACTTGATCACGGGCTATATCACGCACCTCAAACCCCATTTCGCGCCGGAGCGCACCGAGTGTGCTCTAGAAATTTGGGGGATGGACGGCAGCGTGCTGATGGATCGGGAAGAAAAATTGAAGGACTGGCCCGATAAAAAAGACAGCGACATCGCCTCCGAAATTTTCAGCCTGTACGGGTTTTCGGCCGAAACCGAGGACAGCGCCGTGATCCATGACGAGGCCGTCTCCACGATCATTCAACGGGAAACCGACATCCAGTTTTTAAAACGCCTGGCCCTGCGAAACGGCTACGAATGTTATGTGGAGGGCACGACCGGCTACTTCCGTCCGCCGCAAATCGATGAAGATCCGCAACCCATCCTGGCCGTTCATTTCGGAGACGAAACCAACGTGTCCTCGTTTTCCATCGCGGTCAACGCGCTGACACCGGCCAATGTCGCCATGTATCAAATCGACCGGAGCAGCAAGGAAGTGCTGGAGTCCGTCGTGGAATCCAGCCTGCAAACGCCCCTGGGAAACACGAACGGCGCGGGGTACCTGGGTCCAGGCATGTCGCCGGGCCGGGCCGTGATCGGCATGAACGCCGCGACGGGCAACCCGGAGATGACGGCCCTCTGCCAGGGCCTGTTTCACGAGGGCGAATGGTTTGTGACGGGGGAAGGGGAAATCGCCGCCAACGAATACGGCCATATTTTGAAACCCCGGCGCACTGTCACGATCAAGGGCCTGGGAGAAACCCACAGCGGGATCTACTATGTGTGCCGTGTCACCCACGCCTTTACTTCCGAGGGCTATACACAAACCTTCAAGGTCAAGCGAAACGGGCTTGAGCCGACCGGCGCGGAGGATTTTTCCGGGGAATCCGGCGGTTTGGGAGGATTGTTATGAGCTTGGACCAGGTGGTCGCCAACCTCATTCAAAAAGTCGAGCAGCGTTTTTATGGAAAGTATCGCGGCATCGTCGTGGACAACGCCGACCCCGAAGATCTCGGAAGACTGAAACTCAGCGTCCCCAGCGTGCTGGGTAGTGAAGTGGTCACCGGCTGGGCGACGCCTTGCGTGCCATACGGCGGCATGGAAAATCAGGGTTTTTTGTTTATTCCGGAAGTCGATGCGGGTATCTGGGTGGAATTCGAGGAAGGCGATCTGGAATTTCCCATTTGGGTCGGCACCTATTGGAGCAAGCCGGGCGGCGAGAGCGAGCTGCCGAAACCCAATGACGATACCGGCGCGGAAGAAGGCAGCGTTCAAAGTCCTCCGACACGAAAAATCATTAAAACGGTTCAAGGTCATACGCTTCAGTTTGAAGATGCGGGCGAAGACCTTCGTATCCTCATCACGGACGGCGAGAACGAAAACCGGGTCCTTCTCAGCGGCGGCGGCATTCAAATCGTCAATAAAAACAACACGATTGAATTGTCCGACCAGGGCATTACGATACAGGACGGCAACGGCAACATCGTCACGCAGGATGCCAACGGCACGACGCTGACAGACAGCAACGGCAATGAGATGGTCATGGACGCCCTCAGCGGGTTTCCCGCGGGGCCGGGCATCAAAATGAACGCGGGCACGGGCCGGGTTTGCATGGAAGATCTGGTGACCTGGCTTTTAAGTCATCAGCATGTCGGAAATATGGGCGCACCGACACCGCTTTTCCCCGCGAATATGCCCGACTTGATCGCGGCCATGGCGGGCGGCAACAATATACTTTCAAAAAAACTTAAAGTGGAATAGGGCAGATCATGGCACTGACAATTGGAAGTACCAGCGCAACAAGCGGCATGACGAAGGCGATTTACGACACGATCCAATCGGTCATGGAGCCGATTGAAGGGGTTGAGGGCGACGCTTTGGAAGACATCCGCACGAGTTGGAAAAAACTGTCTTACGCCATCTCGAAAGGCGTTATCGACCACATTACGGCGAACATGGAAATCAAGGGCGTGGAAACCACGGGAAATATCAACGCCGCAGTCTCCGGAAGCGCAGCGACGCAGAGCAATGTGGTTTTTACGCAAAGCAACGACGGCACAGGCCGGGTGACCTAAACAGAGAGGCGGATCATGCAGGTCGAAAAAGACAGTTTCGGATTTCCCTTCGCCGCCGACACGGCGGGACACATCAGCGCGAGCGGCGGCGACGAGGCCATCCGGGGACGCATTATTCAGGTGCTCTTCACGGCACCGGGTGAGCGCGTGAACATGCCGACCTTCGGCTGCGGACTGTTTAACCTGGTGTTCGAGCCCAATAACAGCATACTGGCCTCCGCAATGGAATTTACCGTGGGTCAGGCCCTCACCCGCTGGCTGGCCGATGACATTATTGTGGACGGCGTGGATGTCAAGTCGGAAGAAGAGACGATCACGATCGAAATCGCCTATACGAAAAAAACGGACCTGTCTAAAAAGTTGGTGCGCATTCACTTTAAATAGGGTTCTACCCCCCTTAGAAAAAGGGGGGTTAAGGGGGGATTAAACAGGTCAAAAAATAAAACGAGGCAAAAGAAAAATCCCCCTCAATCCCCCTTTGTCAAAGGGGGAAATAAGAGATGAAACTGATTTTTTAAATAAAAGGATAGAACGATGGCGGAAATTAAAAAAACAAACGTGCAGTTGGCAGTCGATGTGATGGCACGCGATTACGACAGCCTGCTGCAATCCATGCGCGCGCTGATCCCCACCAAACTGCCTGAGTGGAAAGAATACGAAAACGAAGCCGACTTCGGGAACGTGCTGCTGGAATTGTTCGCCCACATGGGCGACATCCTGAGTTATTATCAGGATCGCGCTGTCAACGAAAGTTTTTTAAGCACGGCGCAAACGCGAAGAAGCATCATTCAACACCTGCGCCTCATCGGCTACAAACTGTCCACGGCGGCACCGGCCTCCGCCGCGCTCACCCTCACCGTGCCTGAGACCTGCAACGAGGTCATCACCCTTCAAAAAGGAGATGCCTTCGCCACAAAAAGCCAAGAAAACAGCCCCAGTATTCGCTTTGAATACACCCGCGAAGTGGCCATGGAAATCGATTGCAGTACCCTGAGTGCGAGCGGTGGAAAAAAGACCATCGAAAACATTCCCATCGAAGAAGGACGCTTGGTGGAAGAAGAAATTCTGGGCGTCTCGGACGGCAGCACGAATCAACAGTACCCCTTGACCCATGCAGGTCTGATTTTACGGTCACTGGGGCAGGGGCAACAGATTCAGAAGGACATCATTGTATTAACCGAACTGGGCGAGACCATCGAGGAATGGCGGCTTCAGGACAGCCTGGCCTTCAGCCGCGAGGGACAAAAGGACTACATCGTCGAGATTGACGAAAACGATCAGGCCATGATCATCTTCGGCGACGGGGCCTTCGGCGCCATTCCACCATTGTGGATGCCCCCCAACTCACCTTGGCCGGGGCGCAGGTCACGAACCCCGCCGCGGCCACGGGCGGAGCGGAGCGGGAAACCATAGAAAACGCCGTCCGGCACGCGCCGAATGTTTTTCGTTCTTTGAAGCGCGCCGTAACGCAGGACGACTACGAGGCGCTCGCGCTGGAATTCACCGGCGTCGGCAAGGTCCGCGCCGAGGGGACGAACTGGAACACCGTGACCCTCTTCATCGCACCTCAGGGCGGCGGGCATGTCAGCGACGTGCTTGAGGCCAACCTGTTGGCCTATTTTGAAGACAAGCGCCCCGTCTCGACACTCATCGAAATTCAGGACGTCGATTATGTGCAAATCTATGTCACGGCGGAAGTCGATGTGGAAAGCTATTATTCCGCCGATGAAATCAGGGAAAAGGTGCAGGATGCCGTTGAGGGCCTGCTCGCCTTCGATGCGGTCGACTTCGCGCAAATCCTTTATCTCAGCAAGTTTTACGAGGCCATCGAGGCCATCGACGGCGTCAAGGGCGTCAACATTTCGGAGTTCCGGCGATATGACGAAGCCGCCGCCACCATTCATGTGGATGGCAAAATCGTCCTGGGCTCCAATGAAATTCCTGAAATCCCCGCCGGGGAAACGGACTACGCCAAGGGTGCGAAAGTGACCACTTCCGGAGGCAGCCAGTGAGTTTTCGTCTGACACACATCACCGCCGAGGCCCGGCCCGAGGGCAACCGGATCGATCTTGTCTGGGAAAATCCGGAAGCGGCACACTATCCGGGCATGCGCATTATGCGCCGCACGCGGACCTTCCCGACCTCGCCCGAAGACGGCGACCTTGTCGCGGACGGGACAGGCTTCAACCGGGTCGAGGACACGGCCCTCAAGGCCGAGACGGTTTATTATTACGCCCTTTTCCCGTACCGAAATGATCCGCCCGAATACGAGATTGACAAGCACAACCGCGTGTCCGCGATGGCGACCGGCCCCTACAACATGGCCGGACAGATGGCGGATTTATTGCCGGGAATCTATCATCGTTACGACACGAAGTTGCCTCTGACCGTCCCGCCGGGCATGACGGCGGCGGACCAGGAACGGGGCCAGCTCCGGCGCTTTCTCGACCTGCCGGGCGCGCAGCTCGACCAGTTTCGAAGCCTGGCCAGGGTCATCCCCGATCTCGCCGACATCCAAAACCTCGACGGGGCGCTCTTGCCCTTGCTGGCGAAGTGGATCGCCTGGCGGACCGATCACCGGCTGGAATTCGACGGACAGCGCAACGAGCTGCGGGACGCCGTTTCCGTTTATCAAACCATCGGCCTCATTCCGTCCGTCGAGGCGACGGTCAAGCGCATCCTGGGTTGGGAGAGCCGGGCGAAGGAATTCGTGCACAACGTGGCACGCAGCAATCAGGCGGAGCGGCTCAATATCTGGGTGCGGCGGGAACGCGGCCCCGGCGACTGGTCCAGGGCTAGGGAACCTTTTTCCCTGGGCTTCGCCTATGACGGCCGGCCTTCCACCGTCGTGGATCAGGCGGGGACGCGGTGGTTTTTCTTTCACACGCTCCGCAACGGCCGCTGGGATATTTGGACCAAGACCTTGGTCACTTTTGAATTATTGGAAAGCTTTGAAGAGACGCTTGACGAAGAGACCATGAGCTTCGCGCTTCAGCAAGCCTTTGAAGATGCGGGCCATCCCTTGTCCCTCAATGCACTCATCATCAAAAACGAAGACGAATGGCTTGTAAGGGACCGTGAAAATCACCAGCGCTATACGATTCTACCGGGCGCGGGGCAACTGGATGTCTATCGCTGGGCCCCCAGCCAACGGCTCACCAACGGCCCGCGCATCGACAAACACCCCTCCGCCGTGGTCAAGGGCGATACGCTGTGGGTCTATTGGGACAGTTACGACGCCAAAACGGAAAGCCACCAAGTCCACTATCAAAGTGTTCAAGCGGGAATCTGGTCCGAACCTCAGGTGTTCGGCGATGCGGCGACGGCGCGCAAACGGCCCTTCGCGATCATCGATCACACAAATCATCTCTGGTTGTTCTGGCTCGAAAAAACGGCGGAGAAGTGGGAACTGAAGTTTCTTCGGGAAGAGAACAATGCATGGAACATCCCGGCCGCGCACACCTTTCCTTTGGACGACGAGGACGATCCGGTCGTGCAAACCGACCTCTTCGTTTTTTTTCAGCCGGGCGCGTCGGCCACAAACGGCATCCCCAAGATTTGGGTCTTCTGGAGCCGCAAGGTGCCGACCGGCACGCCCGGACAAAGCCGCTGGGAAATTGCCTATCGCTTCGCCGAAAATATCGATCCGGACGAATTTACGTGGTTCCATTCCTGGAGTTTGGCCTTCCCCGATCATTTCAGCATCGACACTTCCGTGCTTCCGGTTTCGCTGGACTTGCTCACATGGCATGTGAACCGGCCGCCGGACTGGAGCCCGGTTTTCACCGTGCCGAAACCCACGCTCGACGATCAGGACCGCGAACCGGCCCTCTTTTTGAACGCTGCAGGCGACATCGAATTCTACTGGAGTTCCAACCGGAATCAAAGCTGGTCGATCTGGCGGGCCGTCCTGCGGGACACGCCTGTTCCCATGCTGGACAACGTGATGCAGATTACGGACAATCCCTTTTCTCAGCGCGACCCCCTGCCTTTTTTAATCGACGGCGTCACCCGGCTGTCGTACCACGGTAATGCGCCCGTCGGATACACAAGCGAGATCTACGGCGCAACAGAAACGGTTGACTTGCGTTATTCCGGAACGACCTCGGTCGATACCAAGAACCTCGCGAAAATCGCGCAGCGCGGCACCTATGACGATTTTCAAACCTACAGCTATGACACCGGCCCGGCCGGGACACCGGGGCCGGAGACCTGGTACGCCCGGGACACCATCGGGCTTTATTTGACACCCGACACGGAAGATACCTCAAAAATTGCACAAAACCAGACCATGATCGAGCGTATTTTGAGGGAATTTTTGCCGATACAGATCCGCGCGGTGTTTATTTTCGAACCGGCGATTTATAAAGAGATGATCTACACCACTGACTTCCCGGCCGTTTTTCCACAGAAAGTACTCGGCGATTTGATCTTCGACGGCACCATACCGGAGATGGTTTCCGGGCCGGGAGATACCATTCATGACGCAGAACCCGAAGGAGGAGAATAACCGATGGAAAAAATCGGTTCAGGCATCAAGGGGATTTACCGCGATATTTTGCACGACGCCCACGGCCGCGTGCTGGAAGACCGCGGCTGGCGGCATAACACCATTTTAGACGGCTGCCGGTCTTTGCTGGCGGGATTTATGATGAATGAAACCGCGGGCGGTATCGTCGCTCTGGCGGTGGGACAGGGCAATCCCGACTGGGACGGTGACGGCGCGCCGACGCCGGACCCCGTGACCACCACCGGGCTTGTGAATCGCTACAATCCGGCGATTCCCTTTTCCGAGCTGGATGTGGTGTATCTGGATCAAAACGATCACGTCATTACCGGGCCGAGCACGCGCCTGCAAATTACCGCCACGATGGACCCCGGATATCCGGCGCCCATTGGACCATCCACCACATTTCCCTTAAGGGAGTTTGGGCTTTTTGGACTTTTAAACAGCACGGAAATCATGATTAACACCATTCGGCATCCCGTGCTCCACAAGGATGTCACATCGACACTGATTCGAGTGATCCGGCTCTATTTTTAGCGCGATACAGGAGAGAAAAGAGGAGGCAATATGGGTAATTTTTCCAGAGACACATTTGACCGGCTAAAACACTATGTCGGCGTCCGTCTCCAGCAGGGCGTGCCCATCGTGGACGCAGACTGGAACGAACTTGAAGACATTCGCAGATACGAACTCCAGGCTTTTTTACGATGGTTTATCGGCAACGGCGTGCCGAACGGCAACAACGGTTTTCTCATCGAAGCCGTGGCCGACCCGAATGACTTGACCATCCGGGGCGGGGACGGCACGCCGGAGGGAACGGGGCGCGTCATCGTGGAGGGCATGGATGTCCTTAATGAAAGCGATCTACGCTATACGGCCCAGCCCTTGTACAACAACGCCGCGCTGGGCGCGGAATGGGGTGTCGATCCCATCCCCCCGCTGACCACTCCCGCAGGCAACCGGACGGACACGATGTATATCGACGTATGGGAACGGGAAGTCGATTCCACCGAAGACGCCGACTTGGTCAATCCCGCCATCGGCGTGGAGACCTGCGTCCGCACTAAAAGGGAATGGGCCGTGCGCGTGGTCGAAGGCTCCGCGGCGGTTCCGGCACCGACGGCGGGGCATACCTTTTACGGCCTCGCACGCCTGGAACGGGTCGGCGGCGCGGCGGTTATCGCGGCCGGAGACATCACCGACCTGCGTGAGACCATTCTCTCTCTAAACGACGCGTTGGCGCATCTTTCCCGGACGGACAACCCTCACAACGTCACCCGGGCCCAATTGGGGGCCTTTGCGGCGGCCGATTACGAATTCAACAACCGTTCCGTCATCCTCGTGTCCTTCACGCAATCGGACGCCCACAATGCGCTTCGCACCACCGACCTGGGCTTTACACCCAAATTCGTGTGGGCGGTCGCCACTTTAACCGGACGACTGGGGGGACAGGATTACGGCATCAATGCCTCCGGTCTTGCGGACCTTCGCGGGTCAACCATTCAACGCGGCCATTACGGGCAAGTGTACCGCACAGGCACTGCACCATTTTACCGGCAAGACACGTCCATTACTTCACGGCTTTGCCTCGGGCACTTTTCCGACGCGACCGTGACGCCAAACCGTACCATCACCATCGGCGCATCCGTCAGCGCGGTGAGCGGGACGAATTTGTCGGTTCAGTTTTACCGGGTCGGCCCGACGGGCACGGGCACGGGCGGCGCCCTGTCTCTGGTGGTGTTTAATGTCAGCCTGTATTTGTACTGTCTGGGATAACCGACGGCTTTTATTATTTTTTAGATTGCGTTTGGAGGAATCAATATGTGGGTCATTTATAAAAAATCAGATCGCACGATTATCGGTGTGACGGCACTCGGCGCAAAGGATCCTGAAAAGGATGCGGCCTTAAAAGAAGTGGTGGCGGGTTCGATCAAACCCGGCAAACGCTCGGAATACGACGCCCTTCAGGTGAGCGACCGGATTTTGGCGCAACAATACATGGACGCGTTTCCCCAGCGTCTGGTGGTGACCGGACCGGCAAGCAAGCCCAAGCTGGTGATTCGCGACCCGGAATCTTTTTCCCTGTTTATCGAATGCGACGCGGAAGACAAGCATCCCGTGGACGGTATTCCTGAAATCCCGGCGGACGGATCCTCATCCGCTCTGATCACCATCACGAAGATCGACGAACGCTTCAAACCCCAAAAGGGCGCCACCGATAATGAAACGCTTTATCTTCGCACCGATCACGGCATTATCCGGGACGAAAAGGGAAAAGAGGATCTCAACAAGATCCAACTCAAAAAAGGTCAGGCCAAAATCCGGCTATTTTCCGAAAAGTTGAAGCGGGTCGCGACGCTTCAACTCATCAGTACTGAACAATATTTAGAGGACACCGTCTTCCGCGTGGAGTTTATTTGAGCCAGGTCACCAAAAACTCACCGCTGGAGCAAGCGGATTTTAAAGAGAAAAGCGTGGCCATGTTGCGGGAAGTCGCGGAAGCCATGGGACCTGCCCGTGAATCCGTCGTTTTTCTGGGCGGCGGGGTCCTTCCGTTTTTATTGACGGACACGCTTTCTCATTACGTGCGCTACGCCAAGGACATCGATTTTATTATCGATTTTGACGAGAAGGAAGACCTCTTTCTTTTTGAAGACGCACTTTGGGAAGGCGGCTTCAAAAAAGTCAGTAACGGCGCGGTCACCCAATGGCTTTTGGGGCGCATTAAGGTAGACGCCCTGCCGGCCGACCCGGAGGTCCTGACCTTCAATAACCAGTGGTGCGCCGAGGCCATGCGGTACGCGCAACGGATCGACATCGGCGGCGGTCTGCGCGTCAATACGATTTCCGCCCCGTATTATCTGGGCACAAAGCTCAACGCCTTTGACCGGCGCGGCTACGGGCGCTTTGCCACCAGCAAGGACATTTATGACCTCTTGTTGATTTTCGCCGGGCATGAGGCTGTCGAAGGCGAGATCGAAAAACAAACCAGTACGGTTTTTAAGGCCTTTTTGTGGGAGAAACTCCGGAAACTGGAAGACGAAAGCGCGCATTTTTCAAACATCGCCGCGCGCGGCTTTTTACATGACACCGTGCTGAAACGGCATTTGCCTGAGGCCGTTTCCCGCATCAAAAATGTCATCAGCCTGTGCGCACCCAAACAAACATCGGATAAAATATGACACGTAAACACCCAAAATCCAGTCCAATCATTTCACCATCGAAAACCACGCATCGGCCATTTTTAAGGGGCATTTACAAGGACTGCCTGACGGACCCGCAGGGAAAACACATCTGGGAAAGCGGGTGGCGGAACAACCGCGTGGTTCAACGGTGTCACCTGCTGTTGGCCGCGCTGATGAAACGCGAGCCGGGATTTTCCGGCATCCTGTATTGGGCCGTGGGGGAAGGGGCGGCATCCTGGGACCGCCTGATTCCCAGCCCGAATGGCGATGAGCAACAACTGGCCAACGAGGTTTCCCGCAAGACCCTGGCCGCCGGAGACATCCGCTATCTCGATGAACGCCATAATGTCGTCGAGACGCCGACGGCGCGCCTTCAAATCAGCGCGACCTTTGCACGGGAAGAACTCGGCGGGGAAGGCGTCCAAGTGCTCCGGGAATTCGGGCTTTTTGGGGGTGACGCGACGGGAACCCTCGACAGCGGGTGGATGATCGACTACATTATCCATCCCGGTATTCCCCTCTCGGCAGGCATGACCTTGACTCGTAATCTTCACCTGAGTTTTGGCTCCGGCACAGATTTGGGAGAAAGCATGGGCGGGTTCGGGGGCGCTTTGCCCGTCATCTCCATCGATGGCATCGGTGAAGAATTTTCAGGACTTCTTAACCGCACCGGGATTAATACGCTGAGCAATTTGGTCGCCATCGATCCACTTCAATCCATTGAAAACATTCCCGGTGTCAAACTCCGGGAGTTTCGCGCGAAGGCCCGCATGGTGTTGAACCTGAACGCGGATCTCCTGGCCTTCGTCCCCCTTTCAGAACGCAACATCAGTGACTTGTTAAAAGCTGACCCCCAGACTCTAGCAGGGGAAGTCGGGTCACCTTTGGTGACAGACAGCCACATTATCCAAATGCAAGAGCAATTGGCCATTTTACAGGTTGCCCTAGACGATACCACCTTACGGGAGATTTCCTTGGGTGATTTACTCAACACATGACCTTACCGCCCCTTACGCCAGAAAAAACCACAACCGTCCCGGCATATCCAATGGGGGAAATTTTTTAAAACTTAAAACACCTCAACACCCTGATCCACCCGCAAACACCCTACAACGGGCCTTGGGAAATGCGGCCATTCAGCCGTTGCTTCAAACCGTCTCCGTAAGAACAAAATGGAAACAACAACGCGATGTTGATCAACACGAGCGAGATGCGGAATACACCGCCAATCATGTCATGCGCATAATCAACGATTCTCTGTCAGCCATTTCAAAAAATACATCAGAAATCCCCCAAGAAGATGTCCTTAATGAGGGAAACGGCCGTTTACAACACACTCAGCGGCCAGGCGCTTGCTCCTCATCTGCGCACTTTTTTCGAGCCGCGCTTCGGGCGGGATTTCAGTGGCGTCCGGATTCACAATGATAACCCGGCCGTGGAAGCAGCGCGGGGGGTAAACGCCAAGGCATTCACATTGGGTAATCATGTGGCCTTCGGTGAATGGGAGTATGCACCGGAGACGCACACCGGCCGCCTATTATTCCTGAAAATTATCTGGACCCAGACCATGATGAGACTGAGGATGAAGACCCCTGCGATGATCCCAACATTAATTTCCATAAATGTGAGGAATTAGAAAATCGTGGATATGAAAACAGGGGTGTGGAAGACTTGCTTGAAGAAGAAGTCCAGACCAAACCGGTGCACGCCCCGTATCAAGATAAAACAATTTGGAGCTGGACCAGCTCAGGCCGACAACAAATCCGGCAGGATATTTTATGCAGCCGAACCGGCTTTTTGACAGAGATCGAACGGTGCCGCACCGTTCACACCACCTATAACCCAAAACGAAAGAACAGCAAAGACCCGGTGAAAAACACTCAAATTACAATTGTCTGCTGTCCATGCTGTGTGCCAAATCCAGTGACCGACACTTGGTCATTGCCTAATCTCGATCCGGTGTATTGTAAGGTTAATAATTAAAAAGCGGATTCTTGATATTATAGGGCCCTCAACCGTAAAGGATATCCTGGCTGCTCTTCTCAAACTCGAGTCCCATGCCCAATGCCTGATGTATTTTACTGAACCCGACCCACCGGACTCTTGTGGAAAAAACATAGTCTTTTTCGTTCACGCTTAAAACAATGGTGACGGAATCATCGTACAGAATCTCATTCAGCATGGCTCCTTCAGGCTTTAAAAAAATACCCGATGAAGAGATGTCCCGAATTTTTCCCGCCTGGTTTTCATATTGAAGATGATGCCAGATTACAGACTGAATTGTTTTAAAGCGTTCACTTTGTCTCTGGTTTTGATTTAATTTCCGGACATTTTCCAAAGAACGGCCACTATGGAAATAACGTGTTATGGGTGCCCCCAATATAAAATTTTTTTCTTGCATCAATGTCGCTCTTTTTCTAAGGGGCCCATGATTTTTAGCGTACAGACAAGTCCAATGGCACCCTGCTTGTTTTAATAATTATTAAATTAAATGCATAAATACGTTAGATTATTAAATATGCCACAGGGGTTCAAATCTGTCAAAGTGGCTTATTTTCCAGATAAAACGTAATGTCTACTGGTTAGTGGAGGTGAAAAATGAAGGTGGGGAAACGGCCCTGTTCAGTAAAATCAGGGGTGAATACTTCAATAAAGAATCGTTTTTATTTCGATATCCCTCCCGGAAGCGTTCATCTTCCGGGAGGGATATGACATTGTGTTTAAGACACTTTTACAACGTTGATGGCTTGTGGACCTTTCTGGCCCTCGGTGATTTCAAACTCAACTTCATCCCCTTCATCGAGGGATTTATAGCCGTCACCTGCAATCCCTGAGAAGTGAACAAAGACATCGTCTCCACTCTCAGGTGTGATAAACCCAAAACCTTTACTGCCATTAAACCACTTTACTGTTCCTGTACTCACTGTTTAGTTCTCCTATTGTGCTATCAGTCTTTCACTGACGAAACGTCCAAAACCACCTCATATTTACAAAAAAAAGCTGTAGCAAGACTGAAAATGCTACAGCAAAATCTCTTTTCTGTTCATTTTCGATACATTGGACCTTTTTTTTTATACCATAACAGCACAGTAAAATCAATGATACATCCATTCAGCCAAAAATGACTCCTCTACTTTAAATTAGTGCTCACGAAAAAATACAGCCTGCGTGGCGATTGTTCCTAATGTTCTTTATTTTTTAGCCCCCCTCTTAGAGAACCATCTTGATTTCAGCGTGGGCCTTTAAGGCCCTGAAAATGGTGTTTCGTTCCTGCTCATTGGCAACAACCACTTCGACATTAAAAGCAAGGTATTTTCGGGTTCGGCTTTGGTTTGAAAATGACATGGACCATGGCTTCTCTCCGAGAATTTCAGAAACCGCGTTTTCGATAGAAACCTGCCGAATACCAATCACCTTGTACACCCATGCACAAGGGTATTCGAGTTGGAGTTTTTCCTCAAAATCGTCTATTGGCCGATTCAAAATGAATCCTGATGAAATGGATCTAACACCTTCTTCTCTTTTAGGCTGTTTTAGAAACGGCCAGCCCGCTATGCCGTAACAAGGCATCGATCTTTGGCTCCCGGCCCCTGAAAGCAATAAAAAGCTCCATGGGTTCGCGTGAGCCGCCCTGTTCAAGAATCGTGGATAAAAAACGTCGGCCCGTCTCTTCATCAAAAATCCCGTGTTCCTCAAAAGCGGAAAACGCATCAGATGACAAGACTTCAGCCCATTTATAACTGTAATAGCCGGCCGCATAGCCGCCCGCAAAAATGTGTGAAAAGCTATGCGGGAAACGATTAAAGGTCGGCGGCCGGATGACCGCGACCTGCTGGCGAACCGCTTCTAAAATTTCAGAGACACGTGCGCCTTTTTCCGGGTCATATTCCGCATGTAAACGGAAATCAAAAAGAGCAAATTCCAACTGCCGTACCATTTGCATTGCAGATTGGAAATTCCTCGCCGCCAACAT
Organism: Nitrospiria bacterium; assembly: GCA_945787655.1. GTDB lineage: Bacteria > Nitrospirota > Nitrospiria > SBBL01 > JAADHI01 > JAADHI01. The sequence goes on from CALZIJ010000002.1 coordinate 110,378, forward strand.
GCGTTGAAACATCTCCTCAGGTAAGGATGCGCCGGTTTGATAATGGGCGGCAATCAAGTCTAAAGCCTCCCGCTGCCAGCACCAGTTTTCCATAAACTGACTGGGCAGCTCTACTGCATCCCAAGGCACACCGGAAATACCGGAAACCCCCAGATAGTCCACTTGAGTCAACATGTGGTGGAGTCCGTGTCCAAATTCATGAAAAAGCGTCAGCACTTCATCGTGGGTAAACAAGGCCGGATCCTCTCCAACGGGAGGAGAAAAATTACACACAAGGTAGGCCACCGGGGTTTGTATGTGACCCCCCATTCGTTTTCTGGAGATACAATCCCCCATCCAGGCCCCGCCGCGTTTGTGCGGGCGTGCATAAAGATCCAGAAAGAATTGACCGCGCAGTAATCCGTCACGGTCCCGGATTTCATAAAAAGCCACATCTGGATGCCAAACCTCGACTTTCTCAGATTTTGAAATTTCAAGGCCGTAGAGCCGTTTTACAACAGAAAATAAACCCGGCAGCACATTTGAAGCTGGGAAATAAGGTTTCAGCTCTTCCTGGCTAATGTTGTATTTCTGTTGCCTCAGTTTTTCAGAATAATATGGAACATCCCAAGCTTCCAATGCCCTTAAACCATGCTCGGCTTCAGCAAAAGCGCGCACTTCGTCCAATTCCTGCCGGGCGACTGAAAGCGCCCGCTCTGCCAATTCATTTAAAAAAGACATGACCTGATCCGTGGAAGCCGCCATTTTGGTGGCCAATGAATATTCAGCATAATTGTGATAACGGAGAAGGTTCGCCATTTCGTGTTTTAAGGCCAAAATTTCTTCCATCACGGGTGAATTGTCCCATTTCTCCGCATGCGGTCCCGCGTCTGATGCCCGTGTGACATAAGCGGTATAGACCTCTTCCCGCAAGGCCCGGTCATCGGCGTAGGTCATCACTGGAAGATAAGAAGGAAACTCCAGATTAAAAACCCACCCTTCCATTTGCTCACGTTCAGCCATTTGTTTCGCAAGGGCAATCGCGGAGGCCGGAAGGCCCGCCAACTTTGTCTCATCAGTCAGCTGTTTTTTCCAGGCATGGGTTGCATCCAGCAAGTGGTCCGAAAATCTGCTGGCAAGAGAAGAGAGTTCCTGCATAATTGTTTTAAATCGTGCCTTTTCTTTCGGATCAAGATCAATCCCGGAAAGTCGAAAATCGCGTAACGCGTTGTCGATTATTTTCTTTTGTGCAACATTCAGCCTGTGATACTCAGGCCCTTCTGCGATCTGTTTATAGGCCTTAAACAGCGATTCGTTTTGTCCCATTTCCGTTGCATATTCGCTTAAAAGCGGCAAACATTCATTGTAGGCTTCACGCAGGGTTTTTGAATTGGCCACTGAGTTGAGATGGGAAACAGGCGACCAGGCCTTGTCCAGTTTTTCTCCGATCTCTTCCAAGGGCTGAAGGAGATTATCCCAGGTATATGTTTCGTTCAAAGTCAGCAAAGACTGAATATCCCGTCGGCATTGATCCAACAGCAGATTCACTGCAGGAACAACATGTTCAGGTTTGATTTTAGAAAAGGGAGGCAGCCCTGTGTAATCGATTAATGGGTTTTCCATACAGTCCTCTTTATTGATTAAATTAGAATTTATTTTAAACGCCGCGCTTTGAGCCGGTTTGGCCATGCACATATTTTTTTATTTATACACCATTCTGGACCACATTGGCATGTTTCATTCATATTCTTAAACATCGTGATGAAAATACCGCCTATCCCTACCGAACCTTTCCACTCCAAATCAAAAAATAAGAACCCGCATTTTATTCTAAAATCCTTGGCCCAATTCTCCTTTAAACACACCATCTTCTTGTTGCTTACATCGCATATCTGGTATCTTTATATTGTATTATTTTTACATTTAAAAAGAGTAACTTGCCAACTGCTTCAACGCTGTTTGGGAGCCTTGTTATGAACAATGGGTATTCTACTGAAACAACAACCCTTTCAATCTCGCTGGGGATTGAGGGGTTTTCCTATCCTGACCTTTACGACCCCAAACGACTAGAAGCCCTGAGCACCGTCTTTGATGCCTCTCTAAAAACATCCGACCCGGATCTCTTTGAACGCTTTG
>CALZIJ010000003.1 GCA_945787655.1 Nitrospiria bacterium
TGTGATTAAAAGAGAACGTCAAATTCGACAGGGGCAACGGGAAGAAGGATTAGAAGTGAAGCGTTAATACAGAAACAATCAAGGGACTAAAATGGACTAGAATTACACACTTCACAAATTACTTGGGCGGTCGTTGGTGATGCAGGAATACACAGAAAATCAAACAAAAGAGACAAGGATGGAGGATGTTGATTTTTATGAAAAAGAACACATCCAAAAAGCCCCCGGTCTTCAAGTCGTGTGTTTCAGGATTAGTCAGGAGTGGTATGCCGCTGAAATTGGAAAAATTATCGAAGTCATTCCCGCATCTCAGTTAACCCCGCTCCCTTCAGCGCCTCCCTATATCGTGGGCATTACAAACCTGAGGGGGGAGGTCATTTCCGTCACAGACCCTAAAGTGCTTTTTAACCTGGAGCGTGTGGAGCAGACCGCTAAAACTCGAATTGTTGTGGTGTCATCCCAAAAAGTCGAAACCGGTTTGCTCGTGGATGAGGTGACACAGGTCAGGGATGTTGAACAGGAACAAATCGACCCGCCTTTGAGCACTTTATCAGGGGAAAAAACCTTTTATTTAAAAGGAGAGTTTCTGTTCAAAGGTCAGTTAATCACCATTTTGGACATCGAACATATCATACAGAAAACACGTTTCCGACAAGAGGAAAATTAAAGCGGTGCCACTAAGGAACAGAAATCATCTTAAATTAAAAGGTATTGGTGGATATCGTTCCTGGAATGGAAGATGTTGATGGATGAGCGTATAACGATCCAATCCAAACTTCTCTTGCTTTCTTTTATCCTCATTTCTCTCCCTTTATTGGTTGTGGGGTTTTTCTCTTTTAAAAGTGCGCGAACGGCTTTGGTGGAAAAAATTGGCTGGGGAGAAGCAAATATCGCTTTGGCCAGCATGAAACAGATTGATCGATTTTTAAATGAACGTCTAATCGATCTACATACCTGGAGCGTCCTGGGTGTGATGGAGGAGATACAATCAAAGGATGCCGATGGAAAGATAAGCGAAACTTTAAGCCGATTAAAAGAACGAAATAGCAACTTTGATGAAATACATGTTCTGAATCCCGAGGGGCTTGTGATCGGTTCTAGCCGAATTGATGCCATCGGCCAACAGATGGGGAAGGACGACTGGTTTCAAAAAGCCATTTCTGAAGAAACCCTGATAAAAGACACCCATACGCTAAACCGAAGCGGTCAGCGTTCGGTCTTAATTAGTTCCATCATCAGGCCGGTTAATGATCAATCACAAGACAGCCGTGTCTCCGATGCACAGGGCATCATTGTATCCTTAATCAACTGGAATAAAATTAGAGAGCGCATTGCCCTGGAGCATTCGACTGAGTTTGGGGGGACGCAAAAACAGTATATTTTATTGCTTGATCAATATGGAGAAGTTATTTCAGGGCCTGACTGGCTGGAAACGCCCGATATTGATATAAACGATTTTACGAACCTCAAGTCATTTTCCGCCGCCAAAAAAGAAGAATCAGGTTTTCTGATAGAAGAGTTCTTTAATCAGGATTATTTAATTGGGTACGCCGCGTCCGCCGGGTATGATTTATATAAAAGCTTGGGATGGACCACTTATATTTTTCAATCGGTGGATCAGGCTTTTATTCCTATAGAAAAAATGAAAAAACAAAGTTACATGATCGGTTTTGCCCTCTTGTTTTGTCTCGGAATACTCTCACTTATGTTTGCCCGAAACATCGCGCTCCCGATGAAAACCTTTTCAGAGGTCACAATGAAAATTACCAATGGAGACCTCACCAAGAAAGTCGTAGTAAATTCCAAAGATGAGCTTGGGGAGCTTGCAAAATCGTTTAATATCATGATCTGGAGTATTCAAAGTTTGATGAAAGGCATTCGGAGTGCGGGTTATGAAATTGACTCCTCTGCAACCGAGATTAACCAGGGTGCGAGCCAGCAAGCCGCGGGGGCCGCGGAACAATCTTCCACGGTGACAGAAGTTTCCACGACGGTTGAAGAACTTTCACAAACAGCGGGCCGGATTGCGGAGAATGCCCAAAATTTGACCAAATCAGCGGAAGAAACACTCAAGGGAATGGCGGGAGTGAAATCCAATGTCGACCATGTCGCTAAAAAAATATTGGCTTTGGGGGAAAAGTCTCAATCCATCGGCAATATTACGAAACTCATCGATGAGTTGTCTGATCGGATTAATTTACTGGCGCTAAATGCGGCCATTGAAGCGGCAAGGGCCGGGGAAGCCGGGCGGGGTTTCGCTGTCGTGGCGGCGGAAGTTGGTAAGCTTGCAGAACGATCGGCGGAATCTACCAGCGACATTCGCCAACTTATCGGAGAAATTCAGTCCGAAATGAATTCCACGATTATGGGTGTTGAAGAAACGACAAAATGGACGGATAAAGGTTTGGAAATGGTCGGAGATACGGCCCGTGTGATTAAGGAAATATCGATTGCGACTCAACAACAAAAGTCTGCCGCCGAACAAGTTGTTGACGCCATGGTGAGTATTGACAAGGTCACAACGACCTTTGCGTCAACAACGAAACTGACGGCATTGAGTGCGAGAAAGTTAAGCACCTTGTCTGCTCAGCTTAAAGATGATGTGAGCAGTTTCAAGCTTGATGAGGAAGAGAATGATATTGATGAAAATAGTTAGTCCTTTATTGTAAAGAGTGTCTTATGAGTCTGCCCTTTGATTTATCAGAGGTGATTGGTGTTTTTATTGCCGAAGCCGAAGAACATATTGAAAACCTGAATCAGGGTGTTTTGGTTCTCGAAAAAGAACCCGGCGACTTAAAAATCGTCGATGAGCTTTTTCGTGAAGCACACAGTCTGAAGGGGGCGTCAGGAACGATCGGATTCACAGAAATCCGTGATATGTCCCATCAGATAGAAGATATTCTGGCCGATATTCGTGAACAACGAATTGCTTTTGATGCGTCTGTGGCCGACCGGATGTTTTCAGACCTGGATAAAATAAAACTATTAATGGAGGAAATTGCCCAGGGGGGAGGAGTGAATGAAAATTTCCCCACCTTGCCCAAAGAAGAGGAACCTAAAAAACCTGCGAAAGAAAGCAAATCCGTCAAAAAGACTTCAAAAAAGAAATCTGTAAAAAAGAAAAAACCTGAAAAAGAATCCAAACCGACAATCCAAACGGTATCCACGGACAAAGAAAAGGAGAACGGGGGTCCGGCTGCCCAGCCGGTGGTAGAGGAATTTGTCCGTGTTCCGCTGAGCCGGATCGACAGTATTTTAAACCTGGGCGGTGCTCTGGTCATTAATAAAATCAAGTCTACGCGGAAACTGCGCTTTTTTAGAAAAATAGGCATGATGGCCAATCAGATGGAAAAACGATTGAGCCTTTTAAATGATCAATTTAAAGACCAAAAAAATGAGAACCTCCCTCCGGAATTAATAGATAGCATTTATCAGTGTACTTCTGAAATTGTTAAAATAAAGGAAGAAGTGGACGCCATATCTGACGATGTGCTTGGGGAAGCCTTGCATATCGAACCGATTATGGATCAGTTGCAACGGCACATTCGAGAAATCCGGATGCTGCCTTGTTCCACTATTTTTTCAGGATTTCCAAGGCTTGTCCGCGATATCGCCCAAAAACAAGGTAAAGAAGTGACCTTAAAGATAGAAGGGGAAGATACGGAACTGGATAAAAAAGTATTGGAAGGGATTAAAGAACCGCTGATTCATATTTTGAGAAATGCGATTGATCATGGGTTGGAGTCCCCAAAAGAACGGATGGCACAAGGTAAACCCGCAGGAGGGACTATTCGCTTATCCGCATTTCACAAAGGTGAAAATGTCGTGATTGAAATTCAGGATGATGGTCGAGGGTTTGATAAAGAAAAGATTAAGGCCGTCGCCTTGCAAAAGAAGATGGCGGAGGCAGAAGATTTCGAAAATATGAGCGACCGGGAAATCTTTAACTTTGTCTTTATGAATGGGTTTTCAACCAGCAGCTTCATCACAGACATTTCCGGCCGGGGTGTCGGAATGGATGTCGTGAGAACTCAAATCGAAAACCTGAAAGGTCAGGTTGAAATTTCTTCTGAAAAGGGCGCAGGAACCACCCTTTTATTGGAATTGCCGCTCACCATTGCCATCATCCATGCACTGATGCTCAAGACTGGCGGGCGTACTTTTGGTATTCCGCTTTCAGCGATTGATGAAATAGCGCGGGCGCAATATCGGGACATTCATCGGGTGGAAAACAAAATGGCGTTTGAGTTGAGAAATCGAGTCGTTCCGATTGTTCGGCTTGACGAAACTATTGGCATTCCTTCCACTCAAAAATCGAAAAATATAGGAAATACTGAAGTGACCATTGTGATTATCAGTTCGCTCTATGGCCGTGTTGGGTTTTGGGTGGATCAGTTATTGGGTAAAGAAGAAATTTATCTTAAAAATCTGGGAAAACATATTGGAAAACTCCGTAATATCAGCGGCGCCACAATGCGGAGAACAGGAGACATTGTTCTTATTCTTGATCCTGTAGATTTGGTGATGTCATCTAAAAACACCAAATCGGCCCCAATTAATGAAGGGCATGGTAACCTTGAAACAATAGAGCAAAAGCGCAGGCTTCTGGTGGTTGAAGATTCGATGACCACCCGGGAATTACTCCGTCCCATACTGGAAGGGGAAGGATACGAAGTCGATACGGCTATCGATGGTTTGGACGGGATTGAAAAAGTATCTTTGGGCAGCTATGACCTCATTGTGAGCGACATTGAAATGCCCAGAATGAGCGGTTTGGAGCTATGCCGCTATTTAAAAGAGAATGAAACCTATTCTGAAATTCCGTTTATTTTTGTCACGGCACGAGGCAGCGAAGAAGAAAAACGAAGAGGGATAGAGGTGGGGGCGCAGGCCTATATCTCGAAGGGGAATTTTGATCAGGGTAATTTATTGGAAACGATTGCCCGTTTGATTGTTTAGCCTTCATTCAGTTTTTTTAAAGAGAGTGGATTTACGGCGGGGTTCATGATGAGGAATATGAAAAAAATGATCCGGGTTTTGATCGTCGAGGACTCTCCAACGACCTCTCTGACCCTCAGAAAAATTCTGGATTCCGATCATGAAATTGTGGTAGCCGGGGTTGCAAAGGATGGAAAGGAAGCCATTCGCCTGGCCCAAAAAATGAAGCCTGATTTAATTACAATGGATGTCCATCTTCCTCTGATTGATGGTTTGGAAGTCACGAAACAGTTGATGGCAACGATGCCCACACCCATTTTAATTGTCAGCAGCGCGGAATTTACCCGTCAAAGCGACAAGGTATTTAAAGCGATCTCTTATGGCGCGCTTGATGTGTTCAGTAAAGACGGGCTGCTGACAAAAAAAGGGGATACGGGGTCTGATGAATTGATTCAAAAGGTTAAATTCCTTGCCAATGTTAAAGTCATTACCCATCCTTTGGGTAAGCTGCATCATGCCGTAAAACCGGATCTGTCTAAAAAACCGGAAATCAAACTGAAAGAGGCTCCGGAACGATTGCTGGCCATTGTCGGCTCCACAGGTGCGCCAAAAGCCATTAGCAGGATACTCAGCACCATTCCAAAATCATTTCCGTGCGGTATTGTAGTTGTGGTTCACCTTGCGAAGGGTTTTGTGGGTAATTTTGTTGAATGGCTTCAAAGTGTCAGTAAAATAAAAGTCAAAGCCGGGGAGCATGGCGAAGTGATCTTGCCTGGCGTGGCCTATGTTGGGCCAACAGGACATCATATGCAGGTTTCTAAAAATCATACCATTGAGTTGGTCGATGATCCGCCGAGGAATGGTTTAAGGCCCTGCGGGGATTATTTGTTCGAATCTGCGGCACGACATTATGGGAAGGGGTGCATTGGGGTGATCTTGACGGGGATGGGCCGGGATGGGGCCATTGGCATCGCGCACGTCAGGGCGTCCGGAGGAAGAACCATTGCCCAAAATGAAGACACCTCAGCTATTTACGGGATGCCCCGTGCGGCCGTTGAAGCGAATGCCATTGACCGTGTTCTCCCTCTGGATGAGATTTCAGGTGAAATTATACAACTTTTAAAAAGAGGTTGTTTATAGTGAATAAATCGGTTTTGGAAGGAAAAAAATTATTATCGACCGTGGTGTTTGAGCTAATGGGTGAGTTATTTGCGGTGGACGTCAATGCTGCACGTGAAATTATACGACTGACCAATATTTCCCCCATGCCGCAATCTCCAGATTTTATTGAAGGTGTCATTAATATTCGAGGCCATGTCGTGGCCGTTGTTGACTTGAAAAAAAGATTTCATATTTCTGAAATAGAGAGAACCAACAAAGAAAGAATTATGGTTGTTCTCGCCCAGAGAATGATTGTGGGATTAATTGTTGATGCCGTATTTGGTGTTAAGAAATTTCCAAATGAAAATATTCAAGCGACACCTGCGATCGTTTCTTCCCATGTGCCGAAACGATGTATCTCCGGTATTGTTTATTGGGAGGATCGGATTATCTTCCTTCTGGAATTAAATGAAGTCTTTAATGCAAGTGAAGCCGAACTACTAAAAAACGTTTAAGACATATTCGCCGCATTGATCTTAAAAAGATGAAATCTTATTCTTGATTTCTCGACATGACCTGGGAAATATGACGTCCCTTAATTTCAGTAAAAATGGTTTGACAGATGAAGTCTTTCTTCTTTTTCAAAAGCTGCTTCTTGAAAAAACAGGATTGTATTTTCAAAGAGGGCGAAAACATCAAATCGAGACGGGTCTTGCAGGCCGTCTCCATGCAAGAGAGATGGCGTCTTATGAAGCTTATTTTGATTTTTTAAAAAATGCGCCAGAAAGTGCCGAAGAAATTCAGGTGCTTATTGATACCCTGACCATACAAGAGACCTCTTTTTTTAGAAATCAACCTCACTTTAATGTATTTAAAAATTATATTATTCCCTATTTTTTGCATAAACGGAGCGAAGGCAATCCCTTCATTCGCATTTGGTCAGCAGGGTGTTCAACAGGCCAGGAAATTTATTCTATTGCAATATTATTGCGTGAGTTTCTCCCTGAATTCCATACCTGGAATATTTCTCTTTTGGCGACAGACATCAGTCAACCTGCGCTCAATACTGCGAGGCGGGGAGTTTACCATCGGAAATTTTTTGAATCAGTCCCATATGCATACCAGTCGAAGTATTTTCGGGCTTACGGCGGAAATGAAATTGAGATAAGTGATCAGATTAGGAAAATGGTAAATATCGAACAGCACAATCTTGCGATCGATTCCTATAACCGAAAAGGGATGAAGGCACTGGATGTTATTTTTTGTAAAAATGTGACGATATATTTTAATGAATCCACTACCCGGCGTATTATTGAGGGATTTTATCAATGTTTATCCTATGGAAGCTATCTATTTATCGGTCATTCAGAAACGCTTTGGAAGATTAGTGAAAAGTTTCAAGCCGTAGAATTTCCAGATACATTTGTCTACCGAAAAGGAGATGCTGATGCTTTTAAACCCAACACTGAAGTGGGCAAAAAAAGGTCTCTTTCTAAAATAGACGTTTTGGGAAAATATCCGGATTATACACCAGATAAAAGTGTGCACAATCCCAAAAAACAATCCTTTGTAAAAGCGGTGAACAGCGATAAAATTCGAGAGGATAAAGTCCCTTCAGAAAAAGAAGTATTCGCCACAGCAATGCAGGCCGCTAAATTTAAGAAATACAATAAAGCTATATCAATTTTTGTCCAATTTAAGCCTGGAAGCCCTTACTTTGATCAGGCACGGGTGGCTCACGCGACATTACTTTCTAATCAGGGAAAGTATGATGAAGCCATGTTAAAGCTCAATGAGATACTAATAGATAACAATCTTTCGGAAGAAGCATATTACCTTTTGGGTATATTAAAAAATAGAACTCAGGAGTATGAGGAAGCGGTAAAAATGTTTCAAAAGGCATTGTATGTCAATCCGAAAAATATCTTGGCTGTTTTTTATCTTGGAGAAGTCTATCGTGAAACCAATCAAAATGCCTTGGCAAAAAAAACATACCAAAATGTCTTAAAAATTTTGAAGGAGCTTCCTTCAGATCAAGCCCTTTCCTTATTTGAGGAATTTACCCCGGACTTGTTGGGACAGGCCTGTGCCAAGAGACTCGACGCATTGGAAATACATTCTTGATGGTGCGTTTGATGAGAGAATAGCTATATGTTGATGTTGGGTTACTGGAGTGGTTTTGCTTCAAACTGGGCGTTCTGATTTTTGGAAACCGCTGTGCTGACCGGAGGTGGATTGTTTTGTTCAGATTTGACCTGATTGATAATACTTCGAATCACCGCACTGAATTTTTTTATCGATAAAAGAAAGTCTTCTTTATTGGTTTCTTCCCGAAGGGGTTTGGGCAAAATAGCGCGTGCTCCAGATTGGTATAAATTCCAGGTTTTTTCAGTAAGCCCGGATTTCGTCATGACGATGACAGGAGAAAGCCAGTTGAGACTTTTTTTCTGTCCAAGAATGATTTCACTCATGGTCGGTCCAAAACGTCTTGTCTCCGGTAAGCAGTCATCACTTAAAAAAAAGGGGAGGATGCCTTGGTCAATTAGTTGTTCCGCCTTTTTTAAACCGTCCTCGACTGTTTTAGGGGTAATGACGGAAATCTGTTCGCCATGCATGGCCTCTCTTAAAAGGTTTTTAAGGATGCCGTCACTCACCAGTAAAATAAGGAGGTCTTCCTGGTTTTTAGGCGGGGAACAATGGAGCGGTTCTTCCTCCTCTGAATCGGAGTCTGATTCAAATTCAAGTGTGTCCTCATTATCGTTTGAGACCGGTTTGTTTTCAGAAAGAATATGATCGACGTCTTCCAGTATTGTATCAGGGGATTCTTCAGCAGATGTTTCCGATGTTGGCTTGATCTGGGGTTTTGTGAAACCTCCAGCAGGGTTATTTTTATTTATAATTCCGAGAATATCTTCAAATAACAAATGCGTATTGACGTCCTCCGGTTTAAGCAAGTCCGATTCATCGAAAGCGATATCCGGTATACCAATGAGTTGATTATTTTTAAATGAAAATTCACCCTGACCATGCGTGGTGAGTCGGGAGATACGCCGTTTCATTTCAGCCAGTTTAATTTTTTTAAGGTTATCTTCAGAAATCATGGCCATGTCGATCAATAATTGAGTAATGGATTTTTTTTCCTGGTGTTCTTCTTTGATCAGCCTTGTTTTTTCCACGATCTCTAAACTAATTTGATTATAATCGACCAATAAATCAAGAAGACGCTTGCTGGATGGAGAATCCGCATAAACAATTTCTCCATTTGCGAAATAGACACACCAGTCTTCGTCTATCAGGCTTAACATGAGGGTGCCGGTTTTTTTGCCGGTATAGAGGTATTGAAGCAGGTCAATTAAAGGAAGGTCTTCAATTTCCCCGGAAAATTCCATTCTATTTGTCCACTCTTAACAGATCGAGCATATTTTGCAAGGTATTTAGTTTTCGTTCAGATTGGGTATGAAGTTGGGAGCTGTATATCGCGGTTGCGGCGTGATCGGCCAATAATGCAAAAAGTTCCTGGTCCACAACTTCAAAACCGTCTTTTTGCTGAAGCAATTCGTAAACCACGATCATCCCGATCAGGTCATCCTTGAGTTTCAGGGGAATACAGGCCAAGGGATCTTCCGGGTTTGATATGATTTTGTCCGCGATATATCGTTCCCCGGATTTTGCTGCATTTCCGGCAACGCCCTCACCAATTTTTATCGGATCAATTTTTCGATGATCGATGCCTTCCCCCGCGATTGCGCAAAGTTCCTGGCTTCTTTCATCCTTAAGAAAAATCCCGAATTTTTCAGAACCAATCAGGTTGATGATAATCTCTTCAATAATATCGATCACTTCCTTGAAATCTAGCGTTGAATGAAGCCGGTAACTGGCCACATACAGGCTGGCCATGTTTTGGTTCTGATTTTCTACCTTAATGTAGTTTTCGGCAAATTCATTATTCTCGACTTCTATCTCATTCAAGGTTCGACGAAGCTGTTCCAGTTCTTTTTTATAGCGATCCTTTTCGTCTTCAATTTGAAGCAATCTTTCTTCATTGGCCGACATTTTAAGAAGATTGGTCTCCGTTTTTTGTTTGGCCAGCGCAACGCGAAGTTTTTCATTTTCCTTGAGGAGGTCCATCGAAAATTGCTTCCCCTCCTCAAAGAGTTTTAATAAAACATCACTTTTATCTGTAGTTTGCTGCTCCATTTTTATACCTTTCTAAGGTCTCGCAAAACGGGTCCAATTTAGGCTGTGCCATTGATGTATTTTTGTACTTTCGTTAAAAGTTCCATTTTATCAATCGGTTTGGTGATGTAATCATTACACCCATATTTATAGCAACTTTCCACGCGGGCTTGTTCACTTTTGGTTGTGGCCATAATAATAGGCGTTTTTTGGGTTTCAGGCGCTTCACGCATGGCCTGTAAGCTTTCGATTCCGTTCATCTCCGGCATCATGATATCCATGACGATGAGATCAGGGTTTTCTTTAATCGCGGTTTCAAGCCCAATACGCCCATTTTTGGCTGTTATAATCTGATATTCGTTTTGTAACATGAGCTTTTCAAATAAGAGAATGGTCTCAGAGTCATCAACCAGTAAAATTGTTTTTTTAGACATAGTGGTTTTCTCCTTTAACCCGAACACAAGGCTTGAATAAATCCCGATGTTTTTTCCAACTGCTTAATACATCGGTCTCTTAGGCGCAGACCTTTAATCTATAGTATACCTCATGATTTTTAGATCACAATTTTACTCAAAGCGCCTTGAAATATATGCATCAAGGTTGTATTAACTGGTCTGTTTCAATAATTTGTATCTCCGTATCGGATTTTTCATGGCCAAATGAATAACCGGCAACTTTCAAAAATTCTTCAAATCCTTCGGTATCTCCCATCGGTTTTTTTTCAGGAAGGTTGTCACCATATAAAAGTCCGGTGAGCTTTTCCCCTTTGTAAAGAGGCGCGACAAAAACTTCTTCCGGCCACTCACTCTCTATGTGGCGGATAAAATCCTTATGACACGGATTATCTGCCAGTTCTCCCCTGAAACAGGCCTTTTTTTGTATAGCATCTTTAAAGAGAGAGGGTTTTGAAAGTGATATACTCAATTCCCGAATTTTTTTATCAGGGGACCCTTCTTCAAAAGTAATCCCGGACTGACCGGAACCGATAATTTCCTCATCCCGTGTGACAAAGATCACCACACGGTTCATCACTTCGGTAGCATACCGAAGAACCATTAAAGTAATTTCTCCTGTCGTGGCCGGCCGGGATATTTCCTCGATCATTGCACTCAGTAAACTGAGGTCTTTATTCGGAGAAGGATCGAGAGCAATTGTTTTTTGAATTTTTTCTTTCGGTTCAGTGGAAGGGCGTTCTTCTTCAGAGGGTTTTTCCTGACTTTTTACGGCAGGCGGGGAATCCATAAAATCAGCCAGCTGGATATGATCATCCGCTTGCATTTCGGTATCCACTGCCGCCTTTGACGGGTCTTTTGTTTTGTCTCGTTGCTCTTCATCTTTTAAGCGCGCCGCTTCCATCAGCAAAAAATCAAGATCCAGTCCCTTATCGAGCAATGGATCCTTGTCCTGGATACTTTGAACATTAAAATGAAACGACCCCGTTTCCCATCCTAAAAAATTTTTGACCACATCGGTGAGATGATTTTTTAATTCTGATTGTAGGTCTTCTTTTGAAATAGCGCCGATTTTTAAAAGAATGGAACCAAGAGGGAGTTGTTCATCTGTAATTTTTTGTGATTCAAGCGCTTTTTCCAGTTCATCGTTTGTGAGCATCTTTTTTCGGACAAGGGTTTGGCCAATTTTATTCACACTGTCCGAACTGCCGTACAGCAAGAGTCCTTCTTTAAAGACCAAACGCCCAGTTGTATCTTTCCGGATGATCGTTAAAACACCCGAACGCTTACTTAAACTTAATATTTGGAAGATGTCGGATAAATCCAGATCTTCAAGCCGTCCATTGAGGCTCATTATAAATCCATCAGTTAAAACCCTTTTTTATCGAAAGGGTGATTTGCATAAGGATAGAACCTTGATGTATCACAAAATGGTCTGTTTATAACTGTACCATAATTTTTTTTAAGCATCGGAAGAGAGGGCCCTAAACCAGACCAATGACCAAGCCTGAATATCTGGATGTTCCAGGGAAAATCGATGGGATGGACTCAAGTTAAATCAGATGATGAAACTGATCAATAGATCAGTGGTTTTAATGGAGCAGTTCTAAAAAACTTTGTTCGTCCAACACGGGAATACCGAGGGTTGTTGCTTTTTCGAGTTTACTGCCAGGCGCTGCTCCTGCCACGACATAATCGGTTTTTTTGGAAACACTGCCTGTGACTTTCCCACCGGCTTTTTCAATCTCATCCTTGGCGATGTCGCGCGACATCCGTTCCAGCGTGCCGGTGAGGACAAAGGTTTTTCCGGATAGCGGCAAGGTTTCAATTGTAGACAATGAAGGGCCTTCTTCCCATGAAACGCCCGCTTGCCGCAATCGCGTGATTGAGTCACGGTTTCGGGGTTCGTTAAAAAAAGCGGTAATACTTTGGGCGACGACCGGCCCTACTTCAAATACGTTTTCCAGCCTCGTGACATCGGCCTTGATTAATGCGTCAAGGCTGCCAAAATGCGTGGCGAGGTCTTTTGCTGTGACTTCTCCAACATTACGAATTCCCAAGGCATAGATAAACCGCGATAGTGTGGTTTTTTTACTTTTTTCAATGGCATTTATCAGGTTATGAGCCGATTTTTCAGCCATGCGTTCCAATTGTGAAAGGGTGGGTATATCCAGCGTGTAGAGATCCGCAACTGTTTTTACAATTTCTTTGTTGATGAGTTGATCGATCAGTTTTTCTCCCATGCCATCGATATTCATGGCCCGTCGGCTTGCAAAATGAATAATGGCCCCTTTTCTTTGAGCAGGACAATACAAGCCGCTGGTGCAGCGCGCCGCCGATTCGTTTTCGAGCCGAATGACGGGTGCGCCGCAAACCGGGCAGTTTTTGGGCATTTTGAATGCTTTCGCCGAAGCGGGCCGGTTTTCGAGGAGGACGCCGGTCACTTCGGGAATCACGTCACCTGCACGACGTACGCTTACGGTATCCCCGGACCGAACATCTTTCCTGAGGACTTCATCTTCGTTGTGTAAAGTGGCGTTGGTCACGGTCACTCCGCCGACCGAGACCGGCTCTAATCGTGCCACGGGTGTCAGCGCGCCCGTGCGGCCGACCTGTACGGTAATGTTTTCTACGCGGGTTAAGGCTTCTTCGGCGGGGAATTTATGGGCGAGGGCAAATCGGGGGGCACGGGCCACAAAACCCATGATCGCCTGTTGTTTTAAATCATTAATTTTATAGACGACGCCATCCATGTCATAAGGCAGGCTGCTGCGGGCCAGGCTCATTTTTTTATAGTAGTCAAGCAGACCGGACAACCCACACACGAGGTCTCGTTCCAGACAAACGGGAATATGGAGTTTTTTTAACAATGCCATCATCCCGTCGTGAGTTTCCGGTGTGGTGAGGCCTTGACATTCACTGATGCCATAGGCAAAAAAACTTAAGGGTCTTTGTGCGGTTATTTTTGAATCGAGTTGTCGAAGACTCCCTGCAGCCGCATTTCGGGCATTGGCAAAAACCTTTTCCCCTTTTGCAATTTGTTTTTCATTCAACCGAATAAAATCAGCTTTGCGCATATGAATTTCTCCGCGGACTTCGAGCAGAGCCGGTATCTCTTCCCCAGTCAATTTTAAGGGGATGATTCGAACTGTCCGGATATTTTCAGTGACGTCTTCTCCCGTCGTCCCGTCTCCACGCGTTGCGGCTTGTATAAATACCCCGTCTTCGTATAAAAGACTGATTGCGGCGCCATCCAGCTTGGGTTCTACGGCATAGGTGACTTGATCAAGCCCAAGACCTTCCCGCATTCTACGATCAAATTCAGCCACTGCTTCTTCATCAAACGCATTGTTCAATGAAAGCATTGGACTTCGATGCTGAACTTCCTGAAAGGTACTTAAAGCCGGGGCACCGACCCGCTGAGTGGGAGAATCCGGGGCAATGAGTTCCGGGTATTGACTTTCCAGTGAAGCCAGCTCACGAAATATTTGATCAAAAACAGCATCGGAAACAGTCGGGGTGTCGCGGACATAATAGTTGTAATTATGTTGTTCGATTTGTTGACGGAGGTGCTGTGCTTTTTCAAGTATTTTTTTGGATATTTTCACGGTTTATCCCAGTTGCAAACCGGAATAGAATAACGAATTTTTCTTAAAAAGGTCAATGAGAGATCTTGCCTGGACCTTTTCTATTCTTTACTATGGAGAGTGGTCAGTAAAAAGGTGGACCCGTGTTTACCCTTTTGAATAGGACAGAGGTTTTAAATGATTTATGATGTTTTAGTCGTGGGGGGCGGACCGGCGGGGAGTACAACCGCGCGGGAATGCGCCGCCCGTGGCCTGTCTGTCCTCTTGATCGATAAAGCCGTCTTTCCCAGGGACAAACCTTGCGGCGGGGCCGTTTCGGTGCGGGCGGCGTCTTTGTTGCCTTTTGGTTTAGACCCGGTGATTGAACGGACAGCGCAGGCCATTCGTTTCAGTACCTGTCGACAACCGCGTGTCACACAGGTTTCAAAAACGCCGCTTGTGTATTTTACCCAACGTCGATATCTGGACCTTTTTCTACTGGAACAGGCCAATAAAAGCGGCGCTAAAATCCTTGAAGGAACGGCTGTGCGGGAGATGACACTTCCAGAAAATCAGAAAAGAGAGGAGGTCATTTTGAGGGCCGGCGGAGCGTCTTTTCGAGGAAGGACATTGGTTGCGGCTGACGGTGCGGCCGGCGTCACTGTTCGCATGTCCGGCATCCCTGCACCAAGATGGCGCGGCGCGGCGCTTGAAGGGAACTACAAAATTTCTGAGGGTTTTCCGGAAAAATGGGAAGACTGTTTTGCGATTGACACCGGCGATATTCCGGGGGGATATGGCTGGATATTTCCCAAAAAAGATCATTTAAATATTGGAGTCGGCGGGCTTTCTTTGGGAAAAAGCGGCTTGGAAAATAAACTGAGTAGTTTAATTCGAGCCGAAGGCGGGGAATTATCTGACATTTCAGATTTAAAAGGGTTTTCTCTCCCCATTCAAAAACCCGGGGCGCCGATTGTGAAAGGAAACCTGCTTTTGGTCGGAGATGCAGCCGGCCTAGTGGACCCATATAGCGGAGAAGGAATTCACAATGCGATGCGAAGTGGAACCCTGGCGGCGAAACACCTGTCGCGATATATTTCGGGTTCGGCCTCCGATTTGTCGGGATATCAGCGGGAGATGACTCAAACCGTATTGGCGGATATGGCGGTTTCCTTGCAACTGTTTATGTTAATTCACTTGCTGCCGCTGTGGATCGCGGAGCGTTTACACCATGACGTGGGACGTTGGCCCTTGATTTGCCGTATTCTTCGTGGCGAAGCACAGTATCATGACTTGAAAGCGGGTGGGCCGGTTGTTTGGGGTGTGCTGGATTATTTTCTGCGTCCTTCTGTTTTTCCTGCAGTTTCAAAAATATTAAGACGCTTAAATCGTTGAATATCATTTAATTAATTTCTAAATCATCCGGGGCGCACGTGCACCGATACAATCCTCCGATCATCGCGCTGAGCAGGTCATAAAGATATTCACGGTCGCCGTCATCTATTTGGTGCAAATACGCGTTTCCCCAATCATTTAAATACACGGTTTTTAAATAATAATAGACAGGCATTTCCGGGTCGAACCCCTCTTTTTTCATCGCTTGATCAAGCCATTTCATGACAGCAGCCCGTACAGGAAATTCCTGTTGCTGCAAGGCTTCATCCGCGTCCGTCACGATTCGGATCAACTTGTCAAAGGCTTGGGGGTGTTCATCAAGGTAGTTTGTGGTAATGAGTTCAAGCCCCATCAGGTTTAATCTTCGGTCTGAGACGGGTTTTTCATTATAGTGAGACTTTGTCGGGTTTAATAATAACAAGGGAAACAGCAGTAGAAAAACAATGAAAATCGGAAATAAATATTTCCAGATCAACGCCAAGGTGCTGGAAGGAGTGCGATGGACTTCATTGTTGATCTGTTCCATTTTAACCCTCTATGGCGTGATCACCCTGCATGTAAAGATCTATTGATATCTCTTATTGGTGTAATCGTCCTGGAGAGTGTTCGGTTTGAGGCGTCGGGTTTTGAGGTGGTCATCCATTTGGAATCAGGACACAGTTTAATTTTACCAGATCTTTATAAAATCGCTGGTTGAGTTGTCGGTAATCGCAAAACCCTTTTCCCAAATCGATATTCTGAAGATCCCGCACCCGAATCTCTTGACATTAACGACTTAATCTTGCCGCCTTGACCTTGCCAGAAAACAATCCTGTTATTTTTTTGACTTGGTCCATGCCAAGCTGACCCGGAAGCGTGTACGCGCTTTCGGACAACCACTTTCTTTTATTGACATGATGCGAAATCCATCCTTCTCCCGTAATTGCAAATCCGCCGGGATTCGATTAAACTGTCTCCCCATGCAGATTAAGCTTTATCACCCGGCCCGCGAAATTTCCATAAAGGGGCCCAAGCCAGTTTCATCGATTCTAACCCACCTTGGGCTTCCGAGAGAGGCGCATCTTGTGATCTGCGATGACATGTTGGTGACGGAAGATGCGGTTATTTCCGATGACGCGGTTATTGAAATTCGCCCGGTCATTTCAGGGGGATAAATGAAGTGTCGACGATGTAAAACACCTGCAGTCATCAAAATGCCTCGGCACAACACGGCATTTTGTGACCCTTGTTTTCAGGAGTACCTATTAAAACAGGTTGAACGGGCGATTTCTTCCGGCAAGATGTTTTCCAAGGAAGCCCCTGTATTGGTCGCCGTTTCGGGCGGAAAAGACAGTCTCGCGCTTTGGGACATCCTGATTAAACTGGGTTATGAAACGGCAGGGCTGCATCTGAATTTGGGCATCGGCGCCTATTCAAAACGCTCTCAACAAATGGTAGAACAATTTGCGAACGCACGGGGTTTGGCGCTTATCGTCGAGAGCTATCAAAAATCTTACGGCTTGGGGGTGATTGAGATCGCTGAAGAATCGGCGCGCCCGGCCTGCTCGGCTTGTGGCACGATGAAACGACACCATTTTAACCGGATTGCAATGGAAAAAGGCTTTCCCGTGGTCGCAACGGGGCATAACCTGGATGACGAGGCGGCCCGCCTTTTGGGAAACTTGTTAAAGTGGCAGGTGAGTTATCTTGAAAAACAGTCCCCGGTGTTGTCGGATGACGATGGCAAGTGGGCCAAAAAAGTCAGACCGCTCTACCGGCTGCCGGAACGTGAAATTGCGGCCTATACCATCCTTAACCGGATTGAGTATGTGGTGGAAGAATGTCCGATGTCCAAAGGGGCAAAAGTGTTTGCTTATAAAGAAACGCTGAATCAGCTTGAAGAAGCGTCTCCCGGTGCCAAACACCAATTTTATTTAGGCTTTCTCAAACAAAAGGAAGCTTCATTTC
This sequence comes from Nitrospiria bacterium, assembly GCA_945787655.1. Lineage (GTDB taxonomy): Bacteria > Nitrospirota > Nitrospiria > SBBL01 > JAADHI01 > JAADHI01. The sequence goes on from CALZIJ010000003.1 coordinate 17,576, forward strand.
CCACGCCGCCGCCCGCAAAACAGGATGAAACCTGCCGGACTTGCGGTCAGCCCACTCAAAGTGAACAGTGCGGATATTGCCGTTTGATTGAACGGGCGACCACAGTCTCATGACCCCCTTTGCTTCCGGAGACCGGATTCATCTCGTCAATAAAAAAGGACGGGTTTACCGACTGCAGTTACAAACGGGCGCGGTTTATCAATTTAGCGGAGAAACCATCGATCACGATGACATTATTGGTCTGGCGGATGGGACGGAAATCGCCCTTTCCCGCGGTACCCGGTTTTTTGTCCTGAAACCCACACTTTCCGAATATACCCTGCATATGAAACGGGGGGCGCAGATTCTTTATCCAAAGGATCTGGCGCTGATACCGATGTGGGCGGATGTTTATCCCGGCGCAAGCGTCATTGAGGCGGGCATCGGCTCCGGCGCGCTAACGATTCCGCTTTTAAACGCCATTGGCGAAAAAGGGCATCTCACCTGTTATGAAATCCGGGACGATTTTGCAGCGCGGGCGATTAAAAATGTAGAATCTTATTTCAGCCCCTCACCCTTGAATGACCGTTTAACGGTGCATCATCGGGATATCTATGAAGGAATTTTGGAAGAAGAGGTGGACCGCATTGTGCTGGATTTGCCCGAACCGCATTTGGTCGTTCCCCATGCCGTGGAGAAACTGAGATCCGGCGGCATATTCCTCTGTTTTTTACCGACCGTGCCACAAATCGAAAAGGTTGTGGCGGCTTTGCAGGAAGCGAAGGTGTTTGAATCGATTGAAACCTTTGAAACGCTGCTTCGTCCCTGGAATATTGATGGCCGCAGCGTGCGGCCCAACTTGCGCATGGTGGCGCATTCCGGTTTTATCACCACGGCGCGAAAGGTCAAGCGCCTGGTCCGGCCTGAAACTCAGGTGCCGCCTGATTCAAACTCAAGTCTCTGAAAACCGTTGTTGTTCCTGTAATTTTCTGAGTCTCTCCCTGTTTTTTTGAAGTTTCGGAAGCTGATATTTTTCATCAATGGCGACGACTTTTTTCAGACAGTCGATGGCGGCGATGGTGTGATTTGCTTTTTCATACAGTGCAGCTTGATGATATAGCGTTGAGGCACATCCCATTTCATCACCCATGCGCTGATACAGGGCATGAGCGGATTGACTGAGTTGAAGCGCGGCGTTTGTATCATCCAAACCCTCTTTTGTTTTTGCAAGCCGATTAAGGGCGGCGGCGATCAATTTGGGTTGATTGAGCTTTTTTGAAAGTGTGAGTCCTTTTTCGGCGTATTCCAAGGCCAAGGCCTTGGCGGATTCTTTTTGAAAGGCCAGAGAAAGATTGCCATAAAGGACTGCCAATTGTTCCCATTGTTCATATTCTTCCAGCAGTAATGCCCCTTGTTTATAATAATGAATGGCCTGGGCCGTGTTGCCTTGATCGGTATAAAGATTGCCGATGTTGGTATAGGTGATCCCAAGACGGCCATAGTCTTCGAGCCGTCTTAAAATTACCATCGCCTTTTTGTAATAGACGACGGCATTTTCAATCTCCTCAATTGCCCCGTAAACGTTTCCGATATTTCCATAGAGGTCGGCGAGAGGATAGGGGTCATCACGAATCCCTTCTTGTGCTTTAAAATAAAGGCTCAGGGCCTGTTTGTAATTTCCCCGTGAAAAGGCCTGATTGCCTTTTTGCATGTAGAGATAAGGGTCCATTGAGGGTGTTCCATACCCTGATTATTTTAGAAAATGCGCGGCATGATGTTAAGAGCTTATTTTTCTGCCCCGGACGCTTCACCGGATGGCTCGGCATGTTTTTGAGGTGTACTTTCTTCTAGGGCGCGCATTTTCTCGCCCATATCTTCAAGGCGTTCGAGGACAAGGGCATTGATGCTCCCTTCCGGATAATTTCCATCTGTTTGCAGTTCTCCTGCGGGCGTGTCTGTCAGAATTTCGATGGCTTCATCCACTGTCGATACCGAATAGAGATGAAAACGGCCCGATGTCACGGCCTCAAGGACGTCATCATTCAACATGAGGTGCTTTACATTTTGGCGGGGAATTATGACGCCTTGTTCACCCGTGAGTCCCATCGCATTGCAGATGGCGAAGAAGCCCTCGATTTTTTCATTAATCCCGCCCACGGGCTGGACTTCGCCGTGCTGATTGACCGATCCCGTGACGGCGATACCTTGCCGGATCGGGATTCGACTGAGGCTCGAAAGTAAAATCAGGAGTTCGGCCGCGGAGGCACTGTCGCCTTCCACGCCGCTGTAACTTTGCTCGAAACAGATGCTCGCCGAGAGGGAAAGGGTGGTCTCCTGTGCATATTTTCCGCCTATATATCCGGAGAGGATCAAGACCCCCTTGCTGTGGGTTTTGCCGCCCATTTTGACTTCGCGCTCGATATCGATGATGCCGGACTGTCCTAAAAAGACACGCGCGGTGATGCGGGACGGGCGTCCGAATGCGAAGTCGCCCAGATCATATACTGACAGGCCGTTAATTTGTCCGACGACGGAACCCGAAACATCGACCATCAAGGTCCCTTCCTCAATCAGTTCCTGAACCCTGTCCTCGAGTTGGTTGGAACGATTGTTTTTTTCGGAAACAGCTTTTAAGATGTCTTCCCGAGAAACACATTTCTTGTCCGTACGTTTGGCCCAGAAGCTGGATTCCCGAATGAGGTCGGCTAAATTCCCGAAACGAAGGGAAAACTTGCCTTGATGGTTGGCCCATCGTGACAACTGTTCCAAAACCGCGGCGACGGCCGTCCGGTCGAAATGGAGCAATGATTCTTCTTTACAAAGACGGGCGATAAAGCGGGCGATTTGCTCGGGAGAATGGTCCGCTGTTTTTTGCTCTTCTTCGAAATCGACTTTGACTTTGAAAATTTTGCTGAATTCTTCATCGTAGGTTTGAAGCAAGTAGTAGAGAAAGGCATTACCCATGAGGATAACCCGCAATTGGATAGGAATGGGATCGGGTTTTATCCCCGATGTGGTCATCAGTCCATAAGATTCGCCCAAATCCTCTATCTTCACTTCTTTTTTCTTAATAATACGTTTGAGGGCGTCCCAGGAATGCGGGGCGCGCAGCAGATCCATGGCATTGATGAGGAGATATCCGCCGTTGGAATTGAGGATGGAACCGGCTTTGATGAGGGTGAAGTTCGTGTAGAAGGTGCCGAACCGTCCTTTTTTCTCAATGCGGCCGACGAGGTTGTTGTATGTCGGGTTGACTTCTTCAATCAGGGGCGCGCCTTCCGTGGCGCTGTTGTCCACGAGCACATTGACGGCGTATCGGGCGTCTGAACCGCGTACGGGTTCAATAGTGAGGCCGGCCATCTGAAGCGGGGATTCCGGAGCAGGCAAGAAGTCATTGAAGTTGTGCACGACGTCCTGTTGGACATTTAAAATATGTTCCGAAAGATGGGTAATCGTTTTATACTTTTCCCTCAGCGGTTCAAAAAAGCGTTCCGATGTATATTCTGCAACACTTTGGTTGAGTTTTTGAATTTTCTCTTCCAGTTCATCATGAAACGCCCGGGTTTGCTTTACAAACTGGTGTACGTGCTCATGAAGGATTTGTTCTTTTCTCTGGATCTCGTTTTTGGTTTTGGGATCGAGGGCCGCCATTTGAGCGGGCGTCATGGGTTTTCCATCGTGTTGCGGAACGATGGTAATGCCGACGTTCCTGGATTTGATCGTAAAACCCAGTTCCCGGGCCTTTTCTTCCAGTTCTTCTCCGAGGGCGTCCCGGGCTTTGGCGAATTCATTTTGAAAAACTTTTTCCTGGTCCTCTTTTTCCTTACTTTGGAACACCCTTGGGAATTCCTCTTTGAGCCGTGCGATGAGACGATCCATATCCCTTTGGAATTCTTTCCCTTTTCCGGCGGCGAGTGACAGCGCCTTGGGACGGTCCGGGTCTTGAAAGTTATTGACATAACACCAGTCGTCCGGCACGGTCCGGGTTTCCGCGACTTTTTGAATCATGGATTTAACGATGGTGTTTTTCCCGGTGCCGGGCGCGCCCGTGACGAAAATATTGTAACCCCGGTCGTGAATATGCAAGCCGAAATCCATGGCTTGGACTGCACGTTGTTGTCCGATCACCTCGTCCAGCGGGAAAATTTCCGCAGTCGTCTCAAATGCGAAAGAGCCGGGATCAATACGTGTTTTGAGTTTCTCAGGCGGGACTTCCCATTGGCTTTGCGTCATTTTCACTCCTTAAATACGTCTGTGGTTCAATATTATAACCGTGCTGAAACCCGTGCACCATAGGTGTTTTTATTTTTACCTTCGGGATTTATAGAAAAAAACCGGTCAAAACAAGCACAGATGGAAAAATAAGGGTTCATGAAAACCGTTGTCGCGATACCTGCAGTTTCGCCTTCATCATCTTTGTCATCGTCTTTTTCATTCTTGTATTTGGCGTGCTTGAAATGAAGGGAATAGGCGTTGTTTTTAAATAACTGATCCGGAAAGCCTGGCGGCTCGTCTCTGCTTCCGAGTCGCTGTACTGGGCCCAAACGAGCAGCCGCTCTCGAATAAATACGCCAAGGGCAAGGGCATGTTCATCCTCGTCTGTTTCAAAATTAACAGGAGGATCATATTCCAGTTGGTGTTTTGAATATGCCGTGGCCGCGAAGAGGGGGGAAGCGTTTCGCATATAGGTCAACACCGCACTAAAACGCATCGAATCTCCTGAAAAGGAAGGTGCATAAAAATCACCGGGGGTCAGAGCAAGATAAAAGCTGCCCCCGCGTTCAAGGAAGGTGGTTTCCGCATAGGGATGATTATTTATTTCAACAGGGGCAAAGTATTGCCTAACCGATATTCTGTAGGTATTGGCTTCAAGATCATGACTGTCTTCAAAGTGTCCGGTTTCGAATAAAACCTCTGATTGGTAGTCTTTTGCGGCAAGAGTGCTGCCTGGGGAAATAGTATAAGCGGCGAAAACAAGAAATAACAGGGATTGTGCCTGTCGTTTCATATAAATCTCCATTGATCAGAGTTGTGTGGTTGAGATGAATAGATCGTCTCGATTAGGAGAAATTTGGAGATTTTCTGTATGGGCGGATTGTGCTGATGTGCTGCCACACGATGTCCAATCGTTAAGAGGAGCGGTATTGGGCGGATGTCAAACCTTCTGTTTTTTTCGTAAGTAGGCTTCAATCCCCTTGGCGGCTTCACGGCCTTCGTAGATTGCCCAAACAATCAAAGAAGCCCCCAGCTTGATATCCCCTGCGGCAAACACGCCGTCTATATTGGTCATCCTGTTTTCATCCACGATGACATTGCTTCGATGGTCTGTTTTTACGCCGAGTTCTTCCAAAAGCCCTGTTTTTTGTGGACCCGTAAATCCCATGGCAAGCAAGACCAGGTCGGTTTCAATAACAAATTCACTGCCAGGCACTTCGATAAATTTCATCCCGCCAGAGTCGTTGATGATTTTTTCAACCCGAATGCCATGCAGTTTTTCAACGCGACCATTTTGGCCGGAAAATTTCTTGGTCATAAAAGACCATTCACGAATACCGCCTTCTTCATGTGCACCTGAAGTTCTCAGCTGCATGGGCCACAGGGGCCAGGGAGTGCTTTCAGAGCGTTCTCGGGGAGGTTCAGGAAGAAGCTCGATTTGGCGGACTTCCTTTGCTCCTTGACGATGGCAGGTACCCAGACAATCGGCTCCCGTGTCCCCGCCGCCTAAAATGACAACCCGCTTTCCTTTTGCTGAAATGTCCAGATTGGGTTCTAGGGAATCGCCGTTGTTGCGTTTGTTTTGCTGGGTCAGATAATCCATGGCCGGATGGATGCCGTCAAGCTCACGGCCGGGAATAGGCAGATCCCGGGCAACGCCTGCGCCGGTCGTCAGGCAGACGGCGTCAAAATCTTTTTTAAGGGATTCAATGGTCAGGTCATATCCGACATGCACGTTTGTTTCAAACTGGACCCCTTCAGTGGTCAATTGTTTGAGCCGCCGGTCCAAAACCCATTTTTCCATTTTAAAATCTGGGATGCCGTAACGTAATAACCCGCCAATGCGGTCATCTTTTTCAAAAACAGTCACGGTATGTCCTGCACGACGAAGCTGTTGCGCTGCGGCAAGTCCGGCAGGGCCTGAACCGACAATGGCAATTTTTCGTCCCGTTTCTTTTTCAGGCGGGAGTGGCGCGACCCAACCTTCAAGAAAACCGCGGTCAATTATATTCCATTCTGTGACACGGATGGCGACGGGATCATCAATAATCCCCAAAACACAGGCGCCTTCACAGGGGGCAGGGCAGAGGCGTCCCGTAAATTCGGGAAAGTTGTTGGTGGAATGCAATGCTTTCAAGGCGTCTTTCCATCGTCCCCGAGAAACAAGGTCATTCCATTCAGGGATCATATTCTGAACAGGACAACCGGAATAACCCTGGCAAAAAGGCACGCCGCAATCCATGCAACGGGCACCTTGCGCCATAAGTGCGTCTTCTTTCATGGGTTTGTAGATTTCTTTCCAATCCTGTATCCGTTTTTCCACGGGCCGCCGTTTCGGCATTGATCGGCTAATTTTTAAAAATCCTCTTGGATCACCCATGTAACGCTTCCTCCTTCGCCTTTCTTGCCTTTCTGATTTCAAGGACTTTTTTAAATTCGGATGAAATCACCTTTTCAAATTGTGGCAGCATGTTTTCCCATTGATCCAATACCTGCCGTGCTTTTTGACTTCCGGTATAGGCCAGGTGTTTTTCAATCAGGCTTTTCAAAAGGTGTTTGTCTTCTTCTGTCTGAACCGGCTCTAATTCGACCAGGCTTAAATTACATTGACGCTCAAAGGTATGGTCCTCATTTAACACAAAGGCCAGCCCTCCGCTCATCCCGGCGGCAAAATTACGGCCTGTTTTTCCAAGAACGACAATGACGCCGCCAGTCATATATTCACAGCCGTGATCCCCAACACCTTCGATGACGGCCATGGCTCCGCTGTTACGAACGGCGAAACGTTCCCCTGCCACTCCGTAAAAATAGGCCTCTCCACCGGTTGCGCCATATAGGGATGTATTCCCGATCAGTATGGTTTCTTCCGGTTCAAAGATGGAATCCTTGGGTGGATAAACAATGATTTTTCCGCCGGAAAGTCCCTTTCCGGTGTAATCGTTTGCATCTCCCTCTAATGTCAGCGTGAGTCCCTTCGCACAAAAGGCGCCAAAACTCTGGCCGGCTGTCCCTGAAAAATGATAACGAATGGTATCTTCCGGAAGACCTTCCGAACCGTAGGTTTTGGCGATTTCTCCTGAAAGCATGGCGCCGACGGTCCGATTGATATTTCGAATGGAAAACGTTTCTTCGACCGGAGTCCGTTTTTCCAATGCAGGTTTGGCTTTTTCTATCAGGGTATAATCCAGGGCCTCCTCAAGTCCGTGTTCTTGAGATTTAACACAATAGAGCGGGATTTCGGGGCCGACTTCAGGTTGGTAAAGCACCGGGGAAAGGTCCAGCCCTTTGGCTTTCCAATGATCAATGGCTTTTTCGTATCGTAGCCGATTGGATTGGCCGACCATTTCTTCTATGGTGCGAAAACCGAGTTTGGCCATCCATTCACGGACATCTTCGGCGACAAAACGGAAATAGTTGATGACGTGTTCCGCTTGTCCACGGTATTTTTTCCGAAGTTCAGGGTCTTGCGTTGCGATGCCGACCGGGCAGGTATTGAGGTGGCATTTACGCATCATGATGCAGCCTTCGACAATGAGCGGGGCGGTGGAAAATCCAAATTCTTCCGCACCGAGTAATGCGGCAACGACCACGTCCCGTCCCGTTTTCATTTGTCCGTCGGTTTGAATCCGGGTTCTTCCCCGTAAATCATTTAACACCAGGGTTTGTTGTGTTTCCGCCAGTCCCAGTTCCCAGGGCAATCCGGCATATTTAATGGACGAAAGCGGGGAGGCCCCTGTGCCGCCCGAATCGCCTGATATGAGGATGAGGTCTGCATGGGCTTTTGAAACACCGGCCGCTACCGTGCCCACGCCGACTTCTGCCACCAATTTAACTGAAATCGCTGCTTTTGGGTTCACGTTTTTCAGGTCGAAGATCAGCTGGGCCAGATCTTCGATTGAGTAGATGTCATGGTGCGGCGGTGGAGAGATAAGCGTGACACCCGGTGTGGAGTAACGAATTTTGGCGATGATTTCATCAATTTTATGACCGGGAAGCTGGCCACCTTCTCCCGGTTTGGCTCCCTGAGCCATTTTGATTTGTAATTCTTCCGCGTTGATCAGGTAGTTTGCCGTCACTCCAAATCTTCCTGAGGCGACTTGTTTAATCTTGCTGTTGCGCTCGTCTTTGAAACGCTCTTCGTGTTCGCCACCTTCACCGGTATTGCTTCGGCCTCCGATGCGGTTCATGGCGACCGCGAGGGTTTCGTGTGATTCCTCACTGATTGCTCCGTAAGACATGGCGCCAGTGGTGAAGCGTTTCATGATGCGCTCAACCGGCTCGACTTCTTCGATGGGTATGGCTTTTGATTCCTTGAATTCAAACAGGCCTCTCAAGGTAGAGCGGCGTTTTGATTCATCATTCACAATATTTGAGAATGTTTTGTAAATATCGTAGTTGTTGTCTCGCGTCGCGTGCTGCAATGTGGCGATGGATTCGGGATTCCAGTTGTGATGTTCTTCCTGAATACGATAGTGGTATTCTCCGCCGAAATTCAGTTGACGCACGGGATGAAGTGTGTGATAGGCCGTGGTATGCCGCTGTAAAACCTCTTCTGCAATGATGTCGATTCCGATCCCGCCAATTTTAGAGGGGGTTCCTGTAAAATAACGATCAATGGTTTCCTGATTGAGTCCAATGGCTTCATAAATTTGGGCGCCGCAATAACTCTGAACAGTTGAAATACCCATTTTGGAAAAGATTTTCAGCAATCCTTTATTCACCGCTTTAATGTACTTATCTTCTGCGGTCGCTTCGTCGATGGTTTCAGGCAGATACTCCTCGCGCGCCATGTCGGTGAGGGTCTCAAACGCAAGATAAGGGTTGATGCTGCCGGCCCCGTAACCGATCAGCTGGGCAAAATGCGCGACTTCCCGCGCCTCTCCGGTTTCAACAATCAAGCCGATTTCTGTTCGAAGGGATTCACGGATCAAGTGGTGATGGACAGCTGAAACCGCTAGTAAAGAAGGAATCGGCGCCCATTCTTCATTAATTTCGCAATCACTCAGGATAATGAATTTGTAGCCGGCCTCGATGGCATCGCTGGCTTCCTGGCAGAGCCGGTCAACGGCAATGGCCATTTCTTTTGGCCCGTTGGCGGCCCGGAATAACATTTTTAGCGTGATGGGTTTAAAATGCGGGTCTGAAAGCTGTCGTATTTTTTCGAGATCGGCATTGGTCAAAATCGGTTGTTTAATTTTAATACGCCGCGCATGCTGCGGGGTTTCCGCCAGGAGATTGGCTTTTGGGCCGATGGTGGTGATGAGTGACATGACCAGGTGTTCACGGATCGGATCAATTGGCGGGTTCGTGACCTGGGCAAAAAGCTGCTTAAAATATTTAAATAACAGTTGAGGACGTTCTGATAAAACGGCAAGCGGGGTATCGTTTCCCATAGATCCAACCGCTTCCTCTCCACTGACGGCCATGGGCGTGAGCAACATTTTAAGGTCTTCTATGGTGTATCCGAAGGTTTGCTGACGCTGGCGCAGGGTGGCATGATTCGGTTGCAGCAGGTTTAAAGGCTCAGGGAGTTCACTCAAACTGATGCGATAAGTGGATACCCATTCGCGGTAGGGCTGTTGGGAGGCCATTTTGGCTTTGATTTCATCGTCATCGATAATGCGCCCTTGCTCAGTGTCGATTAAAAACATCTTTCCGGGTTGCAAACGCCCCTTGGTCCGGATTTCAGAAGGTTTGAAATCAAGCACACCGGTTTCCGAGGCTAAAACGGCCAAATCGTCCTGCGTGACAAGGTAGCGGGCGGGGCGAAGTCCGTTTCTGTCCAGTGTGGCGCCGACCGTTTTCCCGTCAGTAAAAGCAATGGCCGCGGGGCCGTCCCAGGGCTCCATCATCGCGGCGTGATATTCGTAAAACCCCCGGCGGTCGAGGTCCATATGCGGATTTCCCGCCCAGGCTTCCGGAATGAGCATCATCATGGCGTGGGGAAGAGACCGCCCTCCCATGACCAGAAATTCCAGGGCATTGTCAAAACAGGCAGAATCACTTTGTTCAGAATCAATAATGGGAAAAAGCTTCTGAAGGTCGCCTTTAAAAAGCCCTGAGGAAAACCGGCCCTGCCGGGCCCGCATCCAGTTTACGTTTCCTTTTAAGGTGTTAATTTCTCCATTATGGCAGGTATAGCGAAAGGGATGCGCCAAAGGCCAGCTGGGAAAGGTGTTCGTTGAAAACCGGGAGTGGACGAGGGCGATGGCACTCGTGGCGTCGGGGTCCAGCAGGTCCGGGTAAAATCGGGGCAGCTGATCCGGCATGAGCAGACCCTTGTATAAAATAGTGTTGCAGGAAAGGCTGCACACATAAAAAAAGTCTTTCTCTTCAATGGCGGAATCCTGGACTGCAGTCTCGACCCGCCGCCGGAGCACGTATAATTTACGCTCGAATTCTGCTTCGCTTAATATATCGCGGGCAATAAAGATTTGTCGGATGGCCGGCAGGCTCTTTTGAGCCATGACGCCGATGTGCTCTTTTTGGGTCGGCACATCCCGCCAGCCCAAGAGGCGTTGCTCTTCTTCCGTAATAATTTTCTCAAATAATTTTTCGCAGGCTTCACGGTCCTTTGTTGAGGGGGGAAGAAACACCATTCCGACACCATAAGCCCCGGGTTGGGGGAGTTTGATGCCGATTTCTTTCGTCGTCCGCATAAATAAAGTATGCGGCACTTGAAAAAGGATGCCCGCCCCGTCGCCGGTACACGGGTCACAACCCACGGCGCCCCGATGGCTGAGGTTTTCAAGTACTGTCATTCCCTTTTTGAGAATGTCGTGCGAACGCACGCCTTTAATGTTGGCGACCATACCGATACCACAACTATCGTGTTCATTTTTAGGGTCGTAGAGGCCTTGATTGGCTGGAAATAGCTTTCGATAAGGTGGATGTGTGGTTGGTGCAGGCTGAGTCGTGTTTTTCATAATCCTCCGTGAATCTTTGGGTCGTTCTGTTTCCTTAATTAATTAAGCGGTTCAAGTTCATTGATCAATTCATATCATCTATGAACTAAACGAGGCGTAGTAGTATAGCTCAGGCCACGGGTCCAAGACAAGAGATCACGCCTCGGGGCAAAGCAGAAATTAAAGGGAGATATTGAACAGGGTTTGTCGAGAATTCAAGAAGAGAAACCTAGTAGGACTTATATTCAGCAAAGCCTTTTTCAACCATTTCATCGTTAATATTGATGTATTTTTCCTGTTCCTTGATCCAGATTTCAACGAGATATCTGCCGTATTTTCCTTTATCGTCTTTCTCGGTCTGAAGCAAGATTTCTTTATTTCCGATTCTGTTCCTTAAATAATCTCTGGATAAATATCCTGCTTGCTTTTCCTGCCCACGCACTTCAGGGGCGTTGATTCGACTTAAACGCACCGGCTCGTTTTTAACCACAATACTTAACCCTAAATCAATATCGACCCGGATGGTGTCTCCATCATATATAGTCAGAACAGTCCCTTTGTAACAATACAAGTTTGTTTGATCCATACGATGTCTCCTTTTTTGTGGATGTTTGAATACTGCCTGACGAACGGGATGTAAAAATTTTCACTCAATGCGGCATAGTACCCGACTTCAAGGCAGATTACAATGCTGTGACAGTTACCCACTCCTGTTTTTGGAGCTCAAACAAGTGTGAGAGGCGCGTAGCTTACCGGCAAGCCCGTGAGTTCCAGGAGCCATTCGGCGATTGCATCCGGAGGCAGGGGAGAGCGGTTGAGGCGGATTTCCAATTTAAAGCCGGAGGTATCTCCAATCAGTCCCATGACCGCCGAGGCTTTCAAGGCATCGGGCAGGAACTGTTCCGTTTGAAATTCACAAAGGGTCATCAGCGCCCGCCCTTTATTTTTTTTCATTGCCTCGATGACTTCAGGGAAATTATTCAGACAGGCGTGGATATACCCCCGATAGATCATTTTAGCGCCAGGTTGCAGTTGGTGAAATGCCTGAAGGGCTTCTTGTGTAAAGCCGGAAAGAAAGGTTTTGATAATGGCGGGATGTTTGCCGGTTTTCGCCACGAGGCGCGCGCCCGGTACGAGGAGTGAATAACGGTCTGAGACGACATACTCAAATTGACAGGGACCAAATGCATCAGGCCAGGAAACGGAAACGGCGGCATCCATCCCTTCTGTGACAATGGACAACTTATCTTGATGCCACTCGACGAAAAGGGGTAAGTCGAGCAGTTCAATGGCGGATGAAAACATGCGGACGCGTTCTGAAATCCAGGAAAGCCGGTTTGTATCGGTTTCTCCCGGGGTAATGATTTTGGCCGGAACGACCCGGACACGGACAAAGCCGTGCGTTTCACGAAAGCCTACCCAAAACAAGGCCTCGGTCTCATGGTGTTGAACTTCTAAAGCATCGGGAATATGCCAGGGATGACAAATGGAAAGATAACCCTCCATATCCGGAAATTTCCGGTAAAGGTCGTGGTGGGTGCCGGCCAACAGAAAAAAATCTCCTTCCCAGCGTTCATTAATTTGGAGCAGGGTCATTTCTTCGATGGTCCACGGGTCAAGCCGGTCAATTTCATGAATATGATCGACCGAAAGTTCCTCAATATAACAGGCGGTTTCTTCAAACATCCCCCGGACTTTCAATCCTTTGTCCTTGAGGCGAGCTCGAAGTGTTGTGATCTGATCAAAAGAAATGGGGTGTTGAGACTCCCAGCGTTGTTCCCTCATGGGTTTGGATTCCTATTGCTGAGGTTCATGATTTGGACAGGGGCTTGTCTTTTTTCTCTGCTTGCTTTTGAACTCCGGTCACACCGGCGGTGATGGTAAAACGCATGGCTTCTTCCATGCTCATATTCAGGGGCCGTACCGCATTTCGGGGCATAAGGACAGCGTATCCTCCAATCATATAACTCATGGGTAAGTATACCAGTATGCTGTCTTCTTCCCGAAAGCTTTCCGGAAGCCGCTCAGTGATGGCCTGGGTGACAAAGCCAATTACGTGCATGCCGGAGTTTCCAAGCGAAACGGACACAACTTGCTGAAAATCTTTTTTTGAAGTGGGTGAAAAATAATGGAAGAAATCCCGAATCGCCCCGTAGAGAGACTTGATTAAAGGCATCCGGTAGAGCAGGTTTTCCCCCTTGGCGAATAGCCGCTGGACCACATAGGCATGCATCAGCAGTCCGATGGTGAAGACGACAGCCAAACCCGCCAAGACCCCCATGCCCGGCTGATAGAGGTTTTCAGGGAGGATAGTTCGAAGCAGGGTTCCAAGGGCGGATTCCGCAGATACCGCAAACCAGTACAGGACATACAATGTCAAGATAACCGGCAGGATGGCCACGAGTCCGGTCAAAATATTTCTGCCAATAAATTTCATTATTGAAATTTACTCTGTTTAAGGGTTTTGAGGCAAGCTAAATACATGATACTGAAAAAGAACATCAGTATTGAAAGCCCGTTGGATGGAAGAATCGTTACTGAAAATTTGTGATTAAGGGGTTGGTTGACGCTGTCGGTTAGGTGTTTTGCTTGAAACGGGGGGCGGGTGGTGTTTTAAAACAGGTCTTTGAGGAGACTGGACTTATGGGGTGAAGGAAAAAGTCATACCATACACGGCTCCGCTGTTTTCGGAAGTGTTATCGGGAGTGATGCTTAAGTCTTCACGAATGCCGATTAAGGCACTGTCTTCAGAAGGTGCACCAATCATCAGGTTATTTCCTGAAAGTGCGATGCTGAAACCAAATTTGTCTGATTCATCTGAATGGAATGCTTTAACATAGCTTTGCTGATGCCACGAGGTGCCTATGCGGTTAAACAAATAGACCGCACCACTGTTTCTCAAGGTATTATCACCCATATTGCCGTCTGTCCGTTCGGCGGCACTGTCCTCAAGGTACGCGCTGACTGCAAGAAAATCTTTTGACAGGGAAATACCATAACCAAAGCTGTCGAAGGCGTTTGTGTTCGGCGCTTTGATATAGGCTTCCCTGGCCCATTCTGAAATCGTGACGGACTTGCCGTCTATAATTTTTTGGACAGGCCCGTATCGATAGAGATAGACTGCCCCGCTTTCTTTCGCGGTGTTGTTAAATGCAAGACCGTTAATTTGGGTCTCAGGGCTGTCTTCTCCCGGCGCGCCAATGGCCAACCAGTCCCCTGATGTATTGCTATAAAGACTTATGCTTGATCCAAAACCATCGGATTGATTATTGTTGAACGCTTTAATATAGGCTTCCTGGTTCCAGAGGTCTTCTGATTGTCTGAAAATGTATACTGCGCCGCTATTACTTAACCCGTTATTGTTTTGAATATCACTGTCGTCCTGGTTTTGAATGATGGTTTTTGAGACGCTGTCTTCCTGGGGGGCGCCGACAGCCAGGGTTTCTTTTGAAAGCGCCAGGTTCAAACCGAAGGCATCATGAGCCTCTGTGTTAGAGGCCTTGATATAAGCGGTCTGACTCCAAATGACCCCGTTACGATTGAAAAGGTATACTGCGCCACTGTCTTTTTCGGTATTATCAGTTTGTTTGTCACTGTCTACGCCAGTGCCGCTGCTGTCTTCAAGTAATGCGCTGACCGCCAGGGTGTCTTCAAAAAGGGCGACACTTGAGCCAAAATAATCAAAGGTATCCGGGTTGGAAGCTTTGATATAGGCTGCTTGGTTCCATGTCACGCCATTACGTTTAAAAACATACACGGCGCCGCTGTCGGTCCGGTCATTATTGAATTCATTTCCATTGTCATTGATCCCGACGGCAATACTGTCCTCCAGCCGTGCGGACACTGCCAGGGTGTCCCCGAACAAGGCAAGGTTTCTTCCGAAATCGTCTCCGGGATCAGTATTTGAAGCTTTAATCAAAGCTTCCTGGTGCCAGATAGTTCCTTCTTTTTTAAAGATATAGACGGCCCCGCTGTCTTGTTTGTCGTTATTTCCAAGCGGTCCATCAGGGTTGCTGTCTTCTCCAGGTGCGCCGACAGCCAGGGTGTTTTCAAATAAAGCGACCTGGATACCAAACTGATCAAATGATCCCGTCGTTGAGGCTTTAATATAGGTTTCTTCAGCAAAATCGCTGGATTTTTGCCGTGTGACGACGATGGTATAGGTTTTCTGTGTCACACTATTCGGGGCGGTGATGATTACTTCTATTTTGTTTTCTCCCACTTCGTAATTCACGGGTGGTAAGGAGGAATTGTCTTCCCCATTCACTGAAACCGTTGCGCCACTTGCTACAACTTTGGTGAAAACAGTACTCTCGGTTTCAAGGAAGCCTACCTCAGCAGTGTATTGTGTAGTTCCAGGATTAAATGGCGGAGATAATGTCCCGCGGGCAAGGGATAAATCAGACAGGTTTGCATTTGATGAAAGCGGGAGAGCCCGGTTTATTATAACGGTATAAACCTTTTGGGTCACACCGTCTGCGGCATTCACAGTTAGTTGAACCACATTTTCACCGACATGCAGATCCAGCGGAAGCGAAGGAGAGGAAATGCCGACAATTGTAACCGTTGCTCCGGGGTCAACAGTAGTCGGAGTTATTATGATTTGATCCACTATTCCAGGAACCGTGGCGGTATAATCAATTAATCCAGGTGAAAAGGGGGGTGTTAATGTGCCGTTGGACAAGGTCAAATGGCTGAGTTCGGCATTGGCGGAACCTGTGCTAGGTTTTGGTTCAAGATTACAGGAAAACAGAAATAAAGAAATTAAAAGATAACAGTAAAAACCCAGAGGTGAGGGAATGCTGAATTGAGGTGTAGACCGGTTTTGAATTGAATCGTTCTTCATAGAAAACCCCTACGCCCCATTCGAATTTTGCAAGCATACAGAAGATTTAGTCTGGGAGCTTAATTTATTTTTTATAAAAAATCAATATGATAAATAAAATGGTAATTATTTTGGGGGAATTGCTTTAAAGTAATGCTAATCGTTATTGATCCAAAGAGACTGTGGACACACGATGTGGTCGCGTGAAATGTTTCGGTTTTTTTGATCAGCTATTGTTTCATAAGTATTGATAAGATTGAAATGAATTTTCCTGAATTTCCATGATGAATCATGAATCTGGGTTCTGTCGCTTGGGCGTCATATCAGACGCCCAAGCACCGAAAATTAGGGTTTATTTCTTGGGTTTCATTGCCCGGCCAATAATCATCATGTCATAGGATAGCCGTTGTTCAGGAGACAAGATCCCGCGCATTTCTGCGATATGGTGAAAGCGCTTTTGAATTTTCTGCCGTTTTAAATCCAGAATTTCATTTATTTTTTGATCGATTGCTTTGAGATCAGCCGCGTCTTGTGTGGCTAAAATCGCCAGTTCGGCTTTCTTTAATTTGATCATGGCCTTGATGGGCGCACTTTCTTTCATCAGTGTAATATGCATTTTATCGACTTCCAGTTTTTGGTGATCGCTGAGGGTGTCGTGCCAGTCATCCGAGAAAAGGTGCTTTTTATGCCCGCCTTCCTTGTGGGTCTTTTTGGGGGTTCCGTGCTTTTTCCCGTGTTGGATGGGGGGGTGATTACTACCGGAGTGTTTTTTATCGGCCAATGCCGGGTGAGCAAAGATAAAACTACTTAAAGTAAACACGATTAAAATGAATGTCGTTCTGATTTTCATTGTTCTCCTCCGTGATGGTTGTTTGGATGTGTTTCATAACATATTACATGATTTGGATACCTAATCTGAATAGAAAGTATTTCGTCGTGTATCGCCTCGTTTCTAAAGATTAGAAGATGATTCTTTTCAAGCATTGAGTGGTTTCCTAAAAAAACGGCTGCCAGCAAATGAATGTTTTGAGGTATTTTTAATATCCTGTTTTGGGCGTTTTGGAAGACGTGTTGCCCTTTTTGTTTAAAATAATGTGTTTTGAGACTTAATGGGGTTTCAGGGGTAGTATCCCTTGGTTTGAATCTAGCTGTCGGATGTTTGCGTCCAGCCGAGTTCCTTTAGCATTAGTAATGCCGCTTCTTTTTCCGGAATATAGATTGCGACGGCTGCGACATCTCCTGTTTTGGCCTTAAACCCCAGAGACATGGGGAACATCCGCTCACCCCGTTGAATGGTCAATATCACAAAGCGCTCTCCGCTTTTGGGATAAGTTTCATTGATTTCATTTGTTTTTGTCTCATCATCCAATGGTGCTGTTTTTCCCGGAGAAAAGGTCAGATAAACGATTTCAAGGTCTTTATGGCGGAAGCGGACATCCCACCGGTCTGTATCATGAGGTCCTTCAAAGAGAATTTCTTCGCCTTTTTTTCTCAAAAATTCCGGGGTCAGTTCGGCTTCCAGTTCATCCACGGCAATATATCCGGAGGGCACATTAAAAAGCGTCCGGGTTTGGACCACAAAGGTGCTGTTGAGATGGTTGTTATAAGTGGCCCCAATGACGGTACCGACGAGTTCAATACGCGCGCGAAGCAGGGTTCGTTCTTCGAGTGCATTTCCAAAAACCACCAGAAAACCGGCTTCTTCAGCCTGACGGCAGAGTTTAGGGTCGGAATCCAGAAAAACTACTGTCCTGCCTTTCTTCCGAAATTCTTCTCCCAATAACAGACCCAGTCCTCTCGCTCCCAATATTGCAATCCGGTCCCGGCCGGGCAGTCTCAATTTTAGGATTGAGGCCAATGGTCCTGCAGTTAAACCGGTAAGCAGCACTGTGGACGCAATGGTGAGAAATACAAGTGCTTTTAAATCGTCTCCTCCAGACATACCGGTGTTGTCCATGGTGGTACTGGTAAGAGAAGCGATGGCTGCGGCAATAATCCCTCTTGGGGCAATCCAGCTGATAAAGGCTTTTTCCCGAAAACTCAGGTCGGATTTCCGGGTGGACACCCAAATATTCAATGGACGGACAATAAAAATTAAAGTGGCAATCACTCCCGCACCGGCCCATCCGAGATTCCGAATGTCATCCAGACTGACATCGGCCGCCAGTAAAATGAAGAGCAGTCCAATCAGCAGAACGGTTAACTGGTCCTTAAATTCTCTCAAGTCCCTGGCAACCGGTGTTTTGGTGTTCCCGACGACAATGCCCGCAACAGTGACCCCAAGAATACCGCTTTGGGAAACGATATGGTTGCAGCCTTCAAAAAGCAGGACGACAAAAGCCAAGGTGAAAATATTTTCATGTCCTTTGGGAACAACAGATTGAAACCGCAAAAGCCAGGATATCAAAAGCCCTCCCAGTACACCCGCGACCAGCCCGCCAACAAGCCAAAGTGCAATCGTGACCAAACCGCTGGCAAGCGTCAGGACATTGGGTGTAATGACAATCTCCAGGACAATGACGGCCAGAATAGCCCCGATGGGATCAATTAAAACTCCTTCCGCTTCAAGAATTGTTTTTGTTTTTGTTTGGAGGCGCAGACTTCGAACCAGCGGGGTGACCACTGTTGGTCCGGTGACGACGACCAGACTTCCAAAGAGCAGAGCGAGATTAAAAGGCCAGTTTAAAAAAATGAGGACAGAGAAAAAACCACCAAGTAATGTAATGAGAGAGCCGACGGTTATGAGCTTACGTATCGAGAGTTCTTCGCGGCGCAGTCGTGAGATTTCAAGTCCCAGACCGCCTTCAAAAAGGATGACGGCGACGGCAAAATCCACAATCACAAAAAGCCCTTGCCCCAGTGCTTCCGGAATGACCCAGCCCAGTCCTTCCTGGCCAAGGATGGTTCCTGCTGCCAAAAGAACGACAATTCCGGGAATACGGAGATGGCGGGCGATGCTTTGTGCAAATACTCCTGCAGCCAGGGCGACTGCAAAGATAAAACTGGTGTGGGATATTTCCATATAGCCCTTTATCCAGTGTTAAGTCGGCTCAAGTCAAGGCTCATTATGAGAATGATGCATACAAAGTATGCCTTTGGATTGTGAATAGTTCAAGGTATTCTTTGAAAGTATTTTAAAGCAAAGCGTTCATGTCTCTTCGTTAATGCGTGAATTTTTGTTGAAATTGAAGCCGGATTATTTTAGAATTACTTGATTAAATTCAAATAATAAAACTAATTTACATGAAATGTCCCGGTTATACCTCGATTTACAGTTTTGGAGGGTGTTTATCATGCGCATCTTGAAAATGCTTTTCTGCTTCGTAATATTCTTTTTTCACTTGATCTCCTGCAGTAACAACAGCCCTTCCAACAATCTTGCGGGGAATCCGACCCCTGATTTAGTCGTCACGGATATTGAGGTCAGCCAAGGCACTCAAAACCTGAATAATGACATGCCGCTGGTGGCCAATCGATGGACTCTGGTCCGCGTGCTCGTGAAGGATAAGAATGAGGCGGGTGCAGAAAACGTGACGGCTCGGTTGACCGGGTTCAGGCTTTGTGCCGGCCCGGGGCCAGGTTGTATTGATCAAAACCCAGTGCCCTTACCGGTTTTGACCCCCTGGAACGCGGGTGGCGGACTCATTGACATTTCG
This sequence comes from Nitrospiria bacterium, assembly GCA_945787655.1. Lineage (GTDB taxonomy): Bacteria > Nitrospirota > Nitrospiria > SBBL01 > JAADHI01 > JAADHI01. Next base: position 37,156 of record CALZIJ010000003.1, read on the forward strand.
AAAGATGGCGGCAGCCGGGTTAATCTTAACGACGGTTTTTGGTTTTTCCTGCCAAAATCATGGCGGCAATGGCCTGGCACCATTCAAATGAATGCAGAGGTTAATTTTGACGGGTCGGCACCGGAAACCCTGAGCAATAATAATAGTGAGTCTGTCGTGGTTCAATTTAATGCAGCCGACATGCTTCGGGTTCGTGCTGTGCCTCTGCACTTGCATCAGGACTGGCATAAAGATAAGCCAGAAGTGCTTTACGAATGCAGTGAACCTGATTTTTGGGACATTTTTTTAAATATGTTTCGATATCACCCGATTGACCGGATGCTGGTCAGCTGTCCCGCGGAACCTTTGGCCCCTTTTCCACATGACGTGGTGCCCAAGGAAATCGCCCCTTTTGAATGGGATATGAGCGATAAAGAGATTTGTGGAAATGCCAATACCCGGCTCAAATGGCTGAAAACTCAGGAAAATCTTCCAGGCCGATGGCAATATGCGGGACTAATTCACCCTTCTTTAGGCGGACTTTGCAATGGATGGAGCGGCGCGGCAAACGGTGACGCTATCTGGCTTCGCATGCGAAGTGCGACGGGCAGTGAACCCTGGATAATCAATGGTGGTGTGACTCTCGCGCATGAGCTGGGGCACAGTCATTTACCGAACCCCGATCATATTCTTTGTAAAGGCAATGAAGGACCGCCCAATGGATCGGCAGATACAAATTACCCTTATCTGTTTCCCAATTGCCGTTTTAGTGCGGCGAATGCCAAGGGCTATTACGGGTTAGATGTTTATTATGCCCTTTGGCCCGGAACTGCTACAGGACCCGCCGTGTTGCCGAACGGCGACCCGAATGCGATTGTATCAGACCCGTCGCTTTTTCCCTTAATGGGATACCTCAGTCCACGATGGACCGACCCCTATACGTATTGCCAGTTGTTGAACAGCTATGTTCTGTCCGAATCCTTTTTTTGCAATCGGGATGAAATTGATCCGAATCCTGAAGACATCTTTGTGAGCAATAAAATGCGTGCCGCTGTTGTTCCCGTGGCGTCAGCGCTGACGAGTGCGCCTGAGCAGGTTTTGGTTTCCGGCCGTATCGATTTCGATGCCCCTTCTAAAATGGCTATTCACCAGGTGTCTCGTCGAGCCTCCGATGAGGTATTTCCTCATGTTTTGGAGGATGCCCTTGACGGTCTGAGTGCGTTGTCCTCGCTTGAAACGACGCCTCGTTTTCATTTGGAAGTGCGTGCACCGGATGGCACAGTGCTTTATTCCCTTCCATTGAATATTGAAGAGAACCATCATGAAGTGCCCGTTAAATCTGAGGGATTTGTCGAGCTGCTGGCTTTTCCCGGAGGCGCGACGACTGTGGCGCTTGTGGATACGAAAGAAGGTGTGGAAACCGTAAAAACCGCTACCGGGAAAACCCCCTCGGTTGTTTTTAATGAACCGATTTCCGGAACCTCTTTAAAAAAAGGGACCGTCATTTCGTGGACGGGCCGGGACGATGACAGTGATTTTGTCAGCGTGACTCTCCGCTACAGCCCGGATGGCGGTACCCACTGGCACGTGATCGCACTCGACCAGGGAATGGATGTCGTTTCTGGTGTCACCAACGGACGATATGTACTGCCTGAGATTCCTGATCTTCCCGGGAGCACAGCAGGTTTACTGGAGCTGGTCATCAATGACGGGTTTAATACTGCAATTACCCGGATGTCAGGTACTGTGGTTGTGCCCGGTCATCCCCCCCGGATTGTCATTCATGGGGGAGATCAAGCCCGGATGTTAAACCCTGGCACACCGCTTCTTTTATCAGCCTCCATATTTGATGTGGAAGATGGACCAATTTCCTCATCGGCGACCCTAAGCTGGTCACTGGACGATAATAGTGCCCTTTTAGGACAAGGCGAGGAATTGGTGCTGCGAGCTGAATCATTGATTCCGGGGACGCATAGACTGAAAGTGATGGCGGTTGACAGTGATGGGATGACAACAAGTAAAGAAATCACGCTGATCGTCGAGGAGCTGCTGAACTCTTAACTCAAGGTTCGGTCAACCCTTTCAGAAAAAAATAACAAATTTTTTTGCCGGGCTTTTTCTGTTTTTCGAATTCTTTTTCCGAAATTCGGAAAAAGAATATGTTTTTAATTCCACTGATTCCCTTACAGTATGGGTAGCGTCTTAGTTAAGGTGTGTTGTTTTTGTATTAAATTATGATTTTTTGAAAAAATAAGTTAATAAAAGGAATATCTCTTAGGTATATCCGATTTTCATGTCTGGCACGGATTGTGCTTCTATCCAGTTCTATCTCATTTAAATGGAGGATAGGGGGATATGGGATATTCGTCGGACAAGTCAGATTATTATCACGAACGGTATTTTAGATACGGTGTTTATTGTTTGATTCAACTGGTGGTTCTTTTTGTCTGGATTACCCAGGGTAATTTATTTTACTTTGATTTGGCCAATCTGTTATGGGCTCCGATGCTTTTAAGGGTATTCATGCAGGATGAAAAAAGGATGCCCATTTTTTCTTTTGCTTCATTTAAACAACACGGATTTAATATCCTATTCACCACTGCGATTTTTTGTGCGACCTTGATTGGGACCTTGTCTGTCTACTCATATTTCTTTGAACCAGCCCCGGAAAACTGGATGCGCTATGCGATCTCACCTTTTATTGTCTTTGGTCTTCATATGGGATACCAGTCCATTATTAAATCAGAACATTCCGGGATACCCGTGCTGATCATTGGTGCTGGAGCTGAAATTTCGGCTTTTAAGCAAGCCGTTTATCAATATCGCGCACCAGGGTATCACATCCATTATTTTGAACCGACACCTACTGAAAATGGAGAAAATGACGAGGCCCTGCAACAGGCGGTTTATTTAAATAAAGTTAGAAAAATCGTCATAGCTTCGGGATATCTCAAGGATAAATCGACCCAAAATCCATTACTTCAATTTCGAGTACAGGGCATAGAAGTAATGGGTATTACCCGTTTTTACGAGCAGGTATTTGGAAAAATATGGGTGGAGTCCATTCAACAAAATGATCTGATTTTTGGGGGTGGATTCAGACGGGAGACGCTTATTGCGATGATAAAACGTTTTATTGATCTTTCAGCCGCGTGTTTGGGTTTGCTTTTATCGGCCCCGATATTCTTGATTTTACCTGTTTTGATCAAATTGGATTCAAAAGGCCCTGTTTTTTATCAACAGGAGCGTATTGGAGAAAAGGGCTGGCCCTTTAAAATTCTAAAATTTCGTTCCATGCATCAGGATGCCGAATCTAAAACCGGAGCCGTATGGGCCACTGAAGATGACCCTCGTGTCACCAGAGTCGGAAAAGTAATGAGAAAAACCCGGTTGGATGAACTTCCTCAACTGATCAATATTTTGAGAGGGGAAATGAGTTTTGTCGGACCGCGTCCTGAACGTCAGGTTTTCATTACAAGTCTGGAAAAAAAAGTCCCTTATTATGCCTTGCGGCATGCGGTCAAACCAGGGTTAACAGGCTGGGCACAAGTCCGTTATCGTTATGGTTCTTCTGTAGAAGATGCCCTCGAAAAACATCATTATGATCTTTATTATGTCAAACACCTTTCTCCATTATTTGATCTTTCAATTATTTTTTCGACAATTCGTGTTGTTTGTATTGGAAAAGGGGCAAGGTGAGTTTCTCAAGCCGGTCTTAAGTCGGGCGGCTGAGTTTTTCAGTAAAATCTCCCAATACAGGTTTCTCTCCCTTGCCTTTCCTTCAACCGCAGATTATACTTTATTTAGGTAATCTGCGTGTCTTTCTGTTTTTTTCTGATGCTGAGTGTAGTTGCTTTGAATCTATCATTCATTGAACATACTGATATTTTAATACGCTTGTTGAGCGCTTCCTTGTTCGGAGGTCTTATTGGTTTGGAGCGGGATATCCATGGCAGAGATGCCGGATTGCGCACACATTTGCTTGTGAGTCTGGGGTCTGCGGTGTTTATGACACTTTCAGAAGTGGTTGCTTCAACACCGGGGGGTGATTCCTTAATGGTCGACCCAAGCCGTATCGCGGCACAAATTGTAACCGGCATCGGTTTTTTAGGGGCAGGCGTGATTATCAAGGCGGGGGTCAATGTCCGTGGACTGACGACGGCGGCGTCTTTATGGACTGTTGCCGCTATTGGTATGGCGGCAGGCGGTGGTTTTTATATCATTTCAATGATGACCACGATCATCGCCTTATCAGGATTAATCCTTTTAAAATTGTTTGAGCAAACTTATATGAAAGATGCTTACAGGAGTTTAAGTGTTTCAACCCCTTTAGGTGTTGAAACAGAAGAGATCAGGACGATCGTGGAACAGGAAAATTTGAGTATTTTAAGTTGCAATATTGAAAAAGATTACGAAAGCGAAACAATGGTGACCAAATTGGCTTTCCGATTTCGACACAAGGGCAATATCGATTTATTGGCCGAAAATGTTCTCCATTCCCTGGAATCATCGCCTTTAAAGTTAAAAAAAATTAAATGGCACTGATCTTATTTTTTTATTAAAATTTTTGTTGAAAGTCCACTCAAAGCCAGTTCTCCCGTTTTTATCTGGATACGTATTGAATATCCTGTCCACACGGTTGTTTTTTTTTGAAGGTCTGCCGGGGTTTTCCCCCTTCCCTGCGCGCTGGTTTTCTTGACCATGCACAGTCCCTGCGATACACTTTTTATAAATTTTTCATATTTATTATTTTGTAAAAGGAGATTAAATTGAAGGCCAAAAAGGTGAACAAAGCAGTCGCCGGTATTGAAAAGGTGGAACTCCATCAACATGTGGATGGCTCCATCCCGATTGACATCACTTGGAAACTGATGAAAAAACATGGCCTGAATCCTGTGGAAACAAAAAAGGAGATGGAGAAATTACTGGTTTTGCAAGACGGGGAGGAAGGCGCCTTGCTCCGCTATCTGGATAAATTTCACTATCCCCAATGGATTACCCAGTTTTATGACAATATTGCCTCCGTCATAGAATCAATCGTCACTGAAGCCTATCATAACAATGTCCGTCTTTTAGAACTGCGGTATGCCCCGATCATCCATACATTTGCCGGCTTAACCCTCCGGCAGGCCATTAGTTCGGTCTTAAGCGGTTTGAATAAGTCCATGAAGCGCTTTCCCGACATGGAACTGGGCTTGATCGTCATTGCAATGCGGCACCAAGGGCCTCATATTGCTAAAATACTGGCGCGGCAAGCGATTTCTGAAGCACAATCCCTGCATGGGCGCTGTGGCGTGATCGGCTTTGACCTTGCCGGAGCGGAGCGTGGGAACCCCGCCCGTCTTTTTGGAGAATCTTATGGTATTGCCCGGTCCGGCGGTTTGCAACTGACCATTCATGCCGGAGAGGATGAAGATTCAAGAGCAATTTGGGAATCAATCGACATTTTAGGCGCGACGCGAATTGGTCATGGATGTTCCGCCATAGAAGACAAAGTGCTTTTAAAACGCCTCGCCAGGGATCAAATTATGGTTGAATGCTGTTATACCTCTAACTATCAGACCGGCGCCGTTGAATTGGGTGAGCCACACCCGATTCTGACTTTTCTCGAATATGGTGTGCCTGTTTCAATCTGTACAGACAACACGACGGTTTCCAATACGAATCAAAATGTAGAAAACAGTAAATTACTCCAATGGCTGAGTCTGTCGGAAATTACCAGGATCCATCAGGCTTCAAAAAAACATTCCTTTATTCACAAAAACGGGAAACCCCGATTCAGAAGAGAGAAGGGGTTGAATAAAGGACCAAAAAAGCAACTGGGGTTTGCGTAAACGCACATATTATGGAAAGAACGGCTTTACTGGAATGACATAAAGTTAAACGATAAAAAATCAGGCCGGGATAAAAAAGAGATTATTTTCAGACATTTGCAAACATAAACCTTCCGAAACTTTTTTGCTGTTCTCATCAAATTCAAGGCCAAAGCCTATTTTCCCATGTTCCTTGCTCATGCCGCGCCATCGGACTTTCCCGGATAGAAAGCATTCGGTGCCGTGCACTCGTAAAACCACCCAAACAGGGTCATTCACTCGAATATCTTCAGGCATTGTTCCGATAGGTGCTAAAAAAACGCCTTCAGGAGAGATGTCTCTTATTTTCCCCTGTTGGTTTTCCGAGCTTCGGTGGTCCCATCGGACTGAATGAAGGGTTCTGTATCGTTTATGTTTCCTTAGGTTTTGGGGATCGTTAAGCGTGCCCATACCAGATTCCTTCCAATTTCCATAAGATCACTTTTTAAAAAGCTATCTTGGATCTATATCCTTGTCAAGGTAACACCTGGTATCGAAAGATAAAGAACCCGGTTGGTTTTCTAAAATCTTATTTTAGCGTTCTTGACTCTTTTAAAAAGTGGATTATTAAAAATAAAAGAACACAGGGTAAACCCGTTTCAAAGCGAGAAATAAGGCGTTTCCGGTAGGGGCGGCGCTTCAGCCGTTTGGGCGATCCCTTCTCCAACCGGGTTTCTTGCTCAACAAAAGAGTAATGTTTCTGATGCCATGATTGAAGTGAGGTCCAAAGATGGAGAGATTTATCTCTATGGTTTTTCACCGGAAGAAGATCAAGTGAAAAATCTGGAAAAAATGGTCAGGGGTGTTTCTGAAACAAATCCCCTGCATAATAAGATCATCATCCAAAGAGGATAACAAACCCTTTATTCCCAGGATAAAAGGCAGATTATTGGGCGGTCGAGTCATCCCTGAAAATGGCTTGACCGCCCTTTGTTTTTTAACGGGGAAACCGGGTTATTTGCCGATATAAAACGGGGGGGTATACTTGATGAAGGCATTTAGTCATTACCGTTGAAATGCGTTTATCTCAACAGGATTTATTTTGAATACCTTTGCGTCCAAACAAATGGCATCGTCATTATTCGACCGGCCTAAAACTGTTCAAACTTCCCTCACCGGCTCTCGAATGCTCGATTTTATGCTGATGGGCGGCGGAGCCGTTCTTCTCTGGTTTCCGCTCTATTTTTTTCAAACACAGATGACCTGGGTTCAATCGCTGGGCCTTGCTTTACCGGCCTTTGCTTTTTTTATGGGGTACATTGGAAATTATCCGCATTTTATGGCCTCTTATAAACTGGCTTATACGCAAGGGACGTCTTTTGTATTACAAAATGGATTTCAGTTAATTGTCGTTCCTTTGATTTTAATGCTACTGATGGGCCTGAGTTATTTTTTTGGTGATATTTCTATTCAAAATAACGGCGTTGTCCTTTTTTTGAACAAAATCCTGGATAATGTGGGATTGAAGACCCGAATCGGCATTTATCCCAATCTTCGGGCTGAAATACTGGGGTTAATCATTGTGTTTATGTATTTCACGGTGGGTTGGCATTACGCAAAGCAAACCTTCGGCTGCATGATGGTTTATGCAAAAATGGACAATTATATCTTAAAACCCATAGAGCGCCTTCTTCTTCGATACGCGCTGTTAAGTACCTGGTGGGTCACCTGGCTTTACAGTAATTGCTCTGAGGGCACGTATCCATTTTTTAATTTAACGATCCATCGACTTTCTCTCCCGTATCGTTGGTTTCAAACGTCCTATGTGCTTGTCGGGATCTTGTTTGTTCTTCTAATCTCGATGTTTGTCGTGAAATTTATCCGGGAACGTCAGGTGCCCAGCTTGAATTTTTTAATCCCGATGGCCACCTTGCTAATCTGGCATATTCCACTATTGGGACAGTCGCAATATTTTGGTGTAATCGCATTATTTCATTCCTTGCAATATGTCCCCTTTGTCGCCAAAGTGGAGGCTTCGAGGTATAAAAAAAACGATCGAAAACATCCAATGAAAAGACTGGCTCTCTTTTATGGGATCATGATTTTTATCGGTTATCTGTTTTTTGATCTCTTTCCAAATGTTTTGGATTTTTCGGCGGAAACAAATCAACAGGTCGGTTTGAGTTTTTATATCATCACATTTATTGCATTTATCAATATCCATCATTATTTTATAGATAATGTATTGTGGCGGTTTAAAACGCGTGATGTACGGGAATTACTTTTTGAGGGAATTCGCTAAGGCTGTATTGTTTTTCCTAACAAATCCTTGATGATCATTTCTTAAAGAATAACAAGACCGACAAAATCATCAGAATGACTGCAAAAATTTTTTTAAATTGCGGTATAGACATTTGTTCGAGAAGAAGCGGTCCAATTTGTGCCCCCAGAATACCGCCCAAGCCTAAAAGAAGCCCGTACTTGAAATGAACATTTTCAAGCCGGTAATGGGCAAACAATGCGGAGACAGAAATAATGAAAATCCCCATGAAGGAAGTGCCCACCGCCTTTTGGGCATTGAAACCCATAAACAGCAATAGGGGAACCATTAAAAATCCGCCGCCAAGCCCGGTGAATGAAGCGCTGACTCCGATCACAAAGCCACCGATAATCATAGTAATGAGCATTGTATCCATTTGAGTTCCTTATAGTTTTTCACCACAAAATTTGCAAAAAACGGCATCGGTTTCGTGACCCTCTGCACTGCATTCCCGGCAGGCCTGAGTGGAGACTTTGCTTTTGGGTGTTTTGGTCAATTCTGCGGTGACGATCCCCGTAGGCACGGCGATAATGCCATAGCCAATTACCATAATCACTGCCGCAACAGCCTGACCCAGACTCGTTTTTGGAGAAATGTCACCGTAACCCACTGTTGTCATTGTGACAATGGCCCAGTATATCGAGCGGGGAATGCTTGTGAATCCGTTCTTTTCTCCTTCAAGGACATACATGAATGCCCCAAAAACAATCACCAGTGTAAGCACGGTAAAAAGAAAAACGGTAATTTTACGGAGACTGGCCCGGAGGGCCTGAAGCAGGAGGTTGGCTTCAATGATGTACTGCACCAGTTTCAGGATACGGAAGACCCGCAAAATTCTCAGGATGCGTATCACCAGAAGGTATTCTGTCCCCGGGAAAAAAAGACTGATGTACGTGGGGATGACGGCCAGGAGATCCACCACGCCGAAAAAGCTGGTTGCATATTTTACGGGGCGGCCTACGGAAATCAGTCGAAGCAAGTATTCTATGGTAAAGAGCAAGGTAAAAAACCACTCGATGGCATAAAGCTGGTTTCCGTATTGGCCTGAAATCGCTGCGACACTGTCCAGCATTACGGCCAATACGCTCAGAATAATGCTGATGATGAGCAGAATATCAAACCATTTCCCGGCGGGTGTGTCCGCTTCAAAAATAAGCTCATGCAATTGTTCGCGCCGGCTTTTAATCGGTGAGTTCGCAGCGTCCGGCTTGGTTTGACGGGGTCTGGTCATTGTTGTGATGCTCCTTTAGGCTAAAGGTATCATCTTTTTACGGGTTTTAAAAAAGGTTTTATTGGATTGAACGGAGGTGGTTCCGCATCAAGTTGAAAGGGCTGTTTCTGGAATCAGCCAAGCTTTAGACCGCTATAGCTAAATTTTCTTTTTATGGGGGTTTTGCGGATAAATTGCGGAACCATACCCAAGTGTCCCATGACAATGAGAATGTCACCGGCTTCAAGACACGTTTCCAAAGAAGGTTTGGTGATCATTTCCCCACTCTTTTTTCGGATGGCGATCACAAGAAATGCGCCTTTTTCCCGCGCCTCAAGATCCCCTAGGGAGGCTCCAGTAAAAGGAGAATCCTTGGTTAAGGGAATTTCCTCCAATTCAAGCCCGATTTCTGTCAGGCTTTCCAAAAAGAGCGGATCATTCAGGTCATATTCCAATAATTCACGGGTACTGGGTTTGATGATGATATGGGCAATGCGTTCGGCGCAAATATGTTCGGGAAGCAAAACCCGGTCGGCCCCGGCCTGTAAAAGTTTGGGTTCAGAACTGGGATGATTCCCGCGCGTGATGATATTAAGGTGGGAAATCAGGTTTCGGGCAGTCAGGACGATGAAGACATTGATGGCATCATCCGGCAGTACGGTCGCCAGCGTATGGGCCCTTTGCAGACCGGCTTCCAGTAAGACGTCTTCCTCAGTGGCGTCTCCATGGACGCAAAGGTAACCGAGCTCTTCAATTTCATTCACGAGGGAAGGTTTCTTTTCAATAATGACAAACGGTTTTCCGGCATCATTCAGTTCTTTTGTGACCGTGCTTCCGATGCGTCCGTATCCGCAGACAATGGTGTGATTTTTCAGTTGATGAATCCCATGGGCCATTTTTCTTTTTCCCAGTGCACGTTGTAACTGACCTTCAGTCAGCCAGTTGATAAAAGCCCCGGCGATATACACATAGGCAGAGCAACCCGCCAGGATGAGTGTGATTGTAAAAATCTTTACCGCGGGTGTGGTTTCCTGAACTTCCCCGTACCCCACCCCGAAAATGGTGATGATCACCATGTAGATGGATTCCAGCCATCCCCAACCCGCAAAGCGGTACCCGACAAGACCGAATACAAGAGAAATGATTAAAAAAGCCGCGCCGAGAGATAAATGCCGAGTTGTTTGTCTCATTCATTTAATAGCAGTGGAAGATTCTATTTCTAAATTCCAACAGGCCAATTCCTAGTTTGACTGTCTTTGAAAGTATACCAGAGGATTTTAGAAAGGGACTTTTCTGAAAATGGAAAGTCCATATGAGATTTGATAATAAAAAGATGAATGTGATGTGAATGTTCCCGGCATATTCAATTGGCGTCTATCTTACTGCCACATGGAAACCTGTTTTCGGGCAAATGCTGAAAAATGTGTGGGTCTTTCCCGAACAAGGAGATTAAAATCGTCATGGAGTGGCGCCATTTTCCCGGATCGAACGGATTGATAAAGATCCGATAAATATTGGGCTGCATGTTCAGGCATACCCTTTTCCACCATGTCTTGAATCATTTCTTTTTCCGAAATGGGATAAAATAAAACATTTTTCCCCGTGACTTCGGATATCATTCTTGCCACAGCGCTATGGTCTAATGATTCCGGACCGCTTAGATTAAAAGCACGACAATTGATATTTTCCATAAAGGCGACGGAGATGGCTTTGGCGATGTCTGCAGCGGCGATGAAAGATGTTTTTCCGCCATTGGCGGCCAGGAAAATCCCATTTTTTTCTCTGACCATGGGTGCGATAAAACCGCTGGAAAAGTTATCCATAAAGAAGTTAGGCCGTAAAATGACATAAGTGATACCGGAATCGACTACATATTCTTCAATCCGTCTTAAAGGGGACAGTTTTTCCTTGTCGGCTCCCAATGTGGAAATAAAAACAATACGGGAAATATTTTGATGTTTTGCCTGAATAATAAAGGGTTTCAGTTTTTCTGGCGCCTCAGGGTCCAAAGGCGGGGCAATCAGGAGGAGACTGTGAACATTTGAAAATGCCGCCTCATAGGTTGAAGGGTCTTCATAATCAAAAAAAACAGTGGGTATTTCCGCATGAGCGGAAGATATCTCCCTCGGTTTTCTTGAAGCCGCTTTTATTTTAAATCCCTTGGCCCTGAGGATTTTCATTGCTGCGCTGCCCAGCTGACCACGAGCCCCTGTAATCAGTATGTTTTTCATGCCACCATTCTTTTGAACGAGCGTTCATTTTTAAAGAGATTGTTTCAAAGTATATCAAAATTTTATAATAATATTGCTTCCAATTTTTATTTTATCCTTTTAAAAACCTGAAGGACATTGCCGCGTAAAAGGGAGGTTTTATCGGCACTCTTGGATGGAGATTTCTGTTAGATCAGATCGAGTAAGACCGGGCAATGGTCCGAACCTGTGATATCGTTTAATATATCTACGCCTTTGATCATCTCGACGAGTAGGGGAGAGATTAAAAAATAATCTATCCTCCATCCGACATTTCTTTGCCGGGCACCTGCACGGAAACTCCACCAACTGTATTTGATCTCATCCGGATGAACCTGTCTGAAGCTGTCAATAAAATCAGTGGCGACCAAGTTGTTCATTCCATCAATTTCTTCCTGCATATACCCCGCACTTTTATTGTAATTGGCCTTGGGCCGGGCCAAATCAATGGGGCTGTGGGCTACGTTGAAATCCCCGCAGGCAATGACCGGTTTTTCTTTATTTAGCACTTTTAAATAATTTAGAAAATCTGCATCCCATGTTTGCCGGTATTCAAGGCGTTTCAGTTCACTGCCTGAATTTGGCGTGTAGACGGTGACGAGGAAATAATGCTCAAATTCAAGAGCGATGACACGGCCTTCCTGATCGTGGTGGTCAATGCCCAGGTCCATTCGCACAGACAAGGGTTTCTTTTTTGTCAGAATGGCAGTTCCGGAATATCCCTTTTTAACGGCAGAATTAGAATAGAGTGTAAACCCGTCAATTTCGGATAAGGCTTCTCTGACCTGATTGTCCTGCGCCTTGGTTTCCTGCAGACAAAGGATATCCGGGCGCATGGTTTCAAGCGATGCTTTAAAGTTTTTTTTCATGACGGCGCGAATACCATTTACGTTCCATGAAACAAGGCGCATGATTTAACTCCTTCTATTTTCGGGGTGTTCGAATGTGAGATAAAACGATATTTTTCTATTCTGCGTTTATCAAGAATATCCGTTTGTTGTCAGTAGCGGCTCGAATTGGCGTGTGTTCCATCCCTTGAACAACCGAATACACTTGTTTTTAATTTTACAGATTTCTCGTTAGAGAATCATTATCCGACAGAACTGGGAATTGAATCGACAAAAGGAAATCAGTGCCCGTGTCCGTCGTCCTCATGATTGCCTTCTGTCGGTTGCACGATAATTTCAGGGTTGACTCCGGTTCCAAATTCAAAAACCAGCCGACCGCCCCGGTCTGCACCCAGACTGATCAAAAAAGCAAGTATAAAGCTTCCCAGTAAAAGACCCCATCGATGATTCGCCCATTTTTTTCTGCGGTTCGCCCATAAAAAATAAACGGCCAGCAACATGCTGAAAAGCGTGGATAGCAACATCCAGTTGCGGTGGACATGAATAAAATCATGTGCCGGGGAATCATGCCCTAATGGATCGTGGGCCGCGACCTGACCGGCGGCGCCAAACCCGCTTCCCAAAGTGATGACGGCGGCAAATACGCCCATGTACAATAACCATGTCGCAATAAAATGAAAGCGTTCCTGATAAAAAACCGCCACTGTTTCCATGAGGGCGGCACCGATAAAGAACGCGATGGGAAAGTGAACATATAAGGGGTGCATGTTCTGAAGAGAAGCCATACCGGGAAAAAGTTGTTCAATCATGATCTTAGAGTCCTCTCTTGGTCTTGTGGTAATTGTTTGGTCCTGCCTGTATATATCGGATGCCTTGCTTTCCTGTAGAGAAGCATACAATAAAAATGATCTTGATGCTGCCTTGGTCCTTAAAATTTTTTGGAAAATTCCGGCGCCAGCTCCTGAATGGACGCTTGAAGAAAGTGCCGTTCTTTGACATCAGGATCTATAATTTCACCGTTCCATACAAGGATATCCAGGTCGATGGTTCTTGGCCCGTTTTTATTTTCTGTCCGGATGCGGCCTAACTGGTCTTCAAGTTTGAGCAAAATTTTTTTTAATGCCGTTGCGCTCAAATCCGTTTTAAATCGAACCGCGCCGTTATAAAAATGGTCCTGGTCCTTAAATCCGATAGGTGCTGTTTTGATCAGACGGGAAGTCTGAATATCAGAAAATCGTTCAGTAATGATTTGGACCGCCTTGTTAATATTATTAATCGGGTTGATGTTTGAGCCCAAACCGACAATAACGTCATTACTCACACGGGTTCCTTTGTTTTCTCCACGATGATGGAAACAGTATCGGTTAATCTGAGGGCCCCGGGTTTTTCCACCTCGACCCAGACCTTTTCCGCCAGGGGAAAAGATAGCGCAATGTCTGCTGTCTCTGAAGCGACTCGTTCAACCAGATTAAAATCAGTCCGTTCAACATGATCGATAATTTGATTTCTAAGCTTTTTATAGTCAATTGTTTCATCGATATTGTCGCTTTTAGCGGCAGGAATTCCGTTAAAGGTCACGCGGATATTCACCCCGATTTCCTGTTTTATCTTTTTTTCCCACTCATAAACACCAACAGTGGCTCTTAAACGCAGGTTTTTGATATGGACAATCATAAAGCCTCTCTAGGTGAGTCGTTCTCCACCATCAACATAGAGAATTTCACCATTTACGTAATTGGACCGGGTTAAATAAAGTAGCGCGCTTAAAATATCTTGGACATGCCCAGGGTGTTTCATGGGTGTTTTTTGCGCCAACTGTTCGAGATATTGCTCTCCTTGGTTTTCGGGAGGGAGGATGGCTCCGGGACAAATGCCATTCACTCGAATATCCGGCGCTAAAGTCTTGGCCAGAAGGAGGGTCATTTCCTTGAGGGATTTTTTGCTCAATGTGTAGACAAAGTGTTCTGTTTTGTATTGATCGACGCGGGTATCCAGCATGTTAATAATGGCCCCTTTTTGACATTTTTTTGAAAAAGCTTGTGATAAAAAAAAAGGCGCTTTCATGTGGAGCATGACATTCTGGTCAAAATCCATTGGGGAAGTGTGCTTAAAATCCAGTTTTTTAAAGATGGATGCATTATTGATCAGCAAGGTCAGGTTCCCAAAATGATGATAGACTGCATCGATCAATTCGGAATGAAGTACTGGCTCATTTAAGTTGCTTTGAATGATAAAACATCGCCTGCCAAGCCCTTTAATTTCCTTTCGGGTTTGTTCAGCGGCATCGGTAGAGGTGTGATAGTGCAGGGCAATATCAAACCCTTCTTTCGCCAGTGAGAGGCAAATGTCACGGCCTAGCCTTTTGGCGCCGCCTGTGATCAGTGCGATTTTTTCCAACCCGGCTCCCTGTCTAAAATGAGTGAACAGATCTAATGCCCTTCTGTATAGCGCAATCGAATTCCTTTTGGCAAACCTTTCCATTTTTGAAGGGCCTTGTAATGGTAAAATTTTTTAATCTGATGTCTTTTTGCGGTTTTTCGTTGTCATTTTTTGCAGACTTGATTAATCTTGTCTTTTTCAGCTTTTTTAAGGAACGTTAATGTATCACTGGTACCTCAAAGGGCATATTGACCATGCGGGAGCAATGCGCAAGATACGATTGGAACCGTTGCCGTTTCTCATGGGCCGGCATCCCGGATTAGGACTGAGTATTGAATCAAGCAGTATTTCCCGGCATCATGCCGAGATTTTTCGACGGAATGGACATCTCGTTCTCAAGGACTTAAACAGCACGAACGGGACATTTATTAACCGGAAACCGGTAAAAGGGGAGGTTACCCTTAAAGCGGGGGACATCCTGCATATCGCTAATATCGAACTTCGTTTGTTCTGTGAACCGATCAGTCAGGGGCACGAAGAGTCAGCAACCCATCTGGATATCGGGGGTACAGCCACCAATTTACCGGCAGGATGGGTGGAATTGGAAGAATTGTTTTCGTCTTCACTGGTCAGCTCCGATTTTCAGACCCTGTTTGACAGCCGGGATGAGTCGGCCTTTGCCTTTGAAATTTTAGGGCGGGGAACCCATGTGAAACTGCCGCGGCTTCCCGGTGAACTTTTTCGTATTGCAGAAAGCGCCGGGCGTGAAATCGCCTTGGTTGAATTGCTTCGTTTTGACGGCGTGATGCGTGCGGAGGCTTCAGGCTCATCCCGACTTTTTTTTATCAATATTCATCCCAGGGAACTGGAAGATCCGGTCCGTTTAATTTGCTCTGTACAGCGAGTTCGCGAAAAATTTCCCAAGCCCAAGTTGGTTCTAGAAATCCATGAACGCGCCATTACTGATTTAAAGGTGATGAAAACACTTCGGGATGACTTGAAAAGGCTGGAGGTTGGCATGGCCTATGATGATTTTGGCGCAGGCCAAACACGCCTTTTGGAGTTGGCGGAGATGCCTCCCGATTATCTGAAATTTGACATTGCCCTGATCCGGGATATTGACCGTGCCGCCGCTCGGCGAGAAATGGTCGATTTGCTCATCCGTTTGTCCAAACGTTTGAATATTAAAACAGTCGCCGAAGGTGTCAGTAAAGCAAAAGAAGCCGAGGCCTGCCGGGCCCTAGGTTTTGATTTCCTGCAAGGGTTTTATTATGGTCAGCCCTCCACACATCCCCAAATTCGATTTCAAAGATAATTTAAGAAATGATTTTACTTTGAACTGATCCTTCACGTATTTTTAATAGAGATACGGGTTTAAGGTTTAAAAATATATTTCCTATTCCAATAATCAGGTGTTCATTTTCACTGTAAACCCGGTTCCAGTTCAATAGCCCGGTCTCGTTTGCAGTGGGGAATTTCAGCGAGTCTAAGGAGATGCAAGATGCGTGTTCAATCCATAATTATGGCGGTTCTTTTCATTTTATTATTCACAGAAATTGGTTTTTCACAGGCAGAACCTTCTCAAAATGAGTTTACTTTTGTCGCGACAGAAATCGGAGAAAAAGCCAATATTTGGCTGCCGTCAACGATTGTTGTGAAAAATGGACAGGCGGTCCATTTAATGCTTCGTAATGTCTCGGAAAGAGATCATGGTTTTACCATTGAAGGCTTGGGAGTGAAGGAAGTCATCGCCCCGGACGGGAAAACACGGGTGAAATTTACCGCTTCGTCGGCTGGGGTCTATCGTTTTTACTGTCACTTGCACAAAGGCCACATCGGCGGACAAATTATTGTCCAGTAATGTTTTCAAAGTTTCAGGAGCGTCTCCCGGATGAGCGGAAACGGGTTTTTTATTTTGCTCATTTGATTGTGGCTAAAAAGCGCGCCAATACCCAACCTTGTTTGCCTTTCGCAGTTTGCACTTCGACCCAGTCGCCTTTTGTCGACAGGATATGGACATAAGAGCCGCGGCGAAGGCGTTCAATAAGAATAGATGATGCAGAGGCCTCACCACGCACATTGAGGATATCTGCGGTTGTGTGTTTATATTTTTGTCGTGCGATTTTTGAAAAAGGATTGTTGATGATCAATTGCCTGAACGGGTCTTCTTCCGGAAGAATTTCTTTGGGCCGAACGACAACCTTAAAACTGAGTCTATTCAAGAGCAGGGGGTTCAGAATCACAGCCGGCACCGTTCTTAATGGATTTCCCGGCAGCCGTAATGTTCTTTCAAAAAAACCCTTTTCAGTTCCCTCGAATAAAGAGTAGGTTTTAGATCCCATTTCCAACTGGATGGATTGAAGGTCTCTCGGGGTGATGTTTTGTAAAAACGTCGCAAAATAAAAGCGGTCGCCGCCGGCCAAGCGCATTTGGGCCAGAAAGCGGGAAGGGACGGGAACCCGAGGCCGGCCATCGAGGTGAACCACTGCCTCGTCAAGTTCCTGGTAGAGGTTGGTGGTCAGTTGAAAAGCGGCATTGATCGATTGCATTTGATGGGTTTCAATATCGGTTGAGTTGTGTGCCAATTGCTCATTTGCCGTATTCAGTTCTTTTTTAAGCTGTACAATATCGGTGACGTATTTTTTGATTTGTTCTTCAAGCCTGAGGGCGTTTTCCTCCAGTGTTGCGATTTGGGATGTTTTTTCCCAGATGGCTTGATCTTTGAGATCTTTTCTTAAGGCAATCATTCCGATTGCAACGGAAACACAAAGTAACACGATCCAGCCACGCAAAGTGATTCTGGTGTAAAAGGGGGCATTGTTGTTGTTCCAGCGGTCTCCTCCAAAAGCCAGTGTGGATTCACCGATTGTGGTTCCGGTAAAGGATAAAAAAATTGCAAGAAGGCCAAAGACACCGATGACCATGTCTATCCCGTTCATGAGTACTGCTCCTTAAAATGAAGATGTATGACAAATACATGATGACTAAATGATTAGTGTACTTCAGGGATAGTATCGAACGGCAATAGAAAATTCAATTCTATTATCGTTTAAATAAGGCTGTTGTTAGGGAAAAGAGTTTAAAAGAGGTTAATCCGAGCGAAGTTCCGCTAGAAAATCTCGTACCTGACGATTCAGTTCCTCGGATTGAAGGGAACGTCCTTGAGCTGCGCTTAAAACATGTCCTGACGAGGTATTGGCTTCTGTCGCCATTTTATTCACTTCTTTTAAGCTTCTTGAGATATGTTCTGTTCCACTGGATGCGGATTTCATGCTCTCGGAAATGCCGTCCGTGGTGGCCGCTTGCTCTTCCACTGCCGAGGCAATGCCCCCGGAAGAGTCCGAGATCTTGTTCACAGAGGTTTGAATGCCCTCCAAAGAGAAAATAATTTCTTCGGAAGCGCTTCTCATTTCGTCTATGACAGTTTTGATTTCATGTATGGCCGCATTGGTTTGTCCCGCCAGCACTTTGACTTCATTGGCGACCACGGCAAAACCCTTCCCGGCTTCTCCGGCCCTGGTGGATTCGATAGTGGTATTCAGTGCTAACAGATTAATTTTTTCGGCAACATCCAGCATCATTTTAAGAACCCCTTCAATTTTCATGGAAGCTGATTTTAAAGAATCGGCCTTATTCCCCGCGATCTGCCCTTTTTGCACAGAATCAGTCACTAGGCTTTGAGAGGTTTGAACTTGTGAAGAAATTTCCCGGATTGAAGCGCTCATCAGTTGGGCGGCATCCGAGACCGACTGCACCTGTTCAATGGTTTTTGTCGCGCCACTGGTGGCTTCTTCGGTCATCTGAGTGGCATTATGTATGGATTCCGTCATTTGTCGTAGTGGCGAGTTCTGTAGATGCTGAAGCGACGGTTTGAATAGTACTTTGAATCCGTTTTTCAAAGGCTTGTGCCAAATTCCGGACTGTTTCTTTTCGTTCGTGTTCCTGCCTGATTTTTTCCAGCTTCTTTTCTTCTTCAAGGCGGGCTTTATCCAAAGCATTGGATTTAAAAATGCCCAGCGCTTTGGCCATTTTCCCCATTTCATCGCCTCTCTCTTGATAGGGAATTTCCGGATAATTCCTATTAGAGAATGAATGCATGGTTTCCGTGATGGACAAAATCGGGTCCGAGACCATTTTTTCTGCGGAGTACCCGATGAAAAGTGTGAGGATGCTGGTGATAACTATAATACTTATCAATAAATTTGATAATCGATGAACCGATTCCAGGGCGATGGAGGCTTCTTGCCAGATCATCATCGTCCAATGGGATTCTTGCTCTCAAATGTGGTCCCGCCCAAAACTCACCAGATAGGAGACCCCGTTGATTTCAGTTTGGAAATATCCATAATCTTCTTCATTTTGCTTGAGCAGGTGCTCCCAACTTCGATTGCTGAATGTTTTCCAAAACTCCTGATGGGACTCGTCGGAAAGAAAACCGGGGAAAGAGACGATATTTCCGTCCCGGTCCAGTAATATGGAAAAATGGGTGTCTATTTGTATCTCACCCAGTGTATAGGTATTTCGCCACATGAGGAGACCGACAAATTCCCATCGGCCACGATCGCCGACGCCATGTAAAGGTTCAGGCGTGTTGCTTCTTTGTCTGAATCCGGGGTTTCGAGGATAAGTGTAAGTTGGACAAAATTAAAGAAATAAGGTCGGGGAGGTCGCGTTGCCGCGTGATTATCCTGCCTTCACCACTTTACCTGACCGAATGCACCGGGTGCAGGCACGAACTTTCTTGATGGTTTTTCCGATCACTGCGCGGACATGCTGAAGGTTTGGGTGAAAAACCCGTTTGGTTTTGTTATTGGCGTGACTGACGTTATTTCCGACCTGACGTCGTTTTCCACAAAGGTCGCATATTTTGGCCATTTCTAACTCCTGATTGATTCAAAAAAGAGATGCATGCTATCATATGTTCCAATTGAACACAAGAAAAATATGGATTCCTGATTAAATCTTTAAATGAATATGACTCGTCATAATTTGTTCAAGCGTAGCTATTTTAACATGCTTCATTCCTCGTCGCAGGTTTTCTTTTTTTAATGCCTTCTCCTTTTCCCTGGCAAACATCGGTGCAATATCTTAAGGGCGTTGGCCCAAAGCGTGCTTTCTTTTTGGGCAAGTTGAATATACAGACCCTTGAAGACCTGTTATATTTTATCCCGTTTCGATATGAAGACCGTGCAAAAATCAAAAAAATAAGCCAAGTGGAATCTGGAAAAATTGAGACCATTGTCGGCGAAGTCATGGCGGTCAGTCTCAGTGAAACGGCACGAAGACGTCTGAAGATCGTGGAAATTGCGGTTTCCGATCAATCCGGTGTGATAAAAGCAAAATGGTTTAATCAGCAGTTCCTGAAAACCTACTTTAAAAGAGGGGACCGGATCATGCTTTCAGGCCCGGTCAAGATGAACTATTATGGCGGCCGGTCCCTGGAAATGGAAAGTCCTGTTTACGAACGCGTCGGAGCGCACGACACACAGCTGCATATGGACCGAATTGTCCCGGTTTATCATGAGACAAAGGGTTTGACCAGCAAACAAATCCGAATCCTCATGAAACAGGTACTCGATCAGTTTGGTCATCAGATCCCGGAATTGCTGCCTTTGGAAATGATTCAGAAATATCAAATGCCGTCACTTTCGGAAGCCATTATGAAGGTCCATTTTCCCGAAAAAGAAATGGCCCTAAATCTCTTAAATGCCGGAAGAAGTCCGGCGCATCAGCGGCTGATCTTTGATGAACTTTTTATTTTACAAACGGGGTTGGCGCTGAGAAAAAAAGGGGTGAGTGATCGAAGGCCTGGAATTCAATTTCATATTCAAGAGAGTACGCTGACGCCTTTCAGGGCATTATTGCCCTTTGCGTTGACCCGTGCACAGGAAAAGGTCTTTTTAGAAATAAAAAAGGATATGTCACAGGGTGATGTCATGAACCGCCTTATTCAAGGTGATGTCGGTTCTGGTAAAACACTGGTTGCGTTAATGTCGATCCTGATTGCCCTGGAGAATCAATATCAAACGGCATTAATGGCCCCGACCGAAATTCTGGCGGAGCAGCATTTTTTTTACCTTAAACCCTATTTGGAAACACTGGGAAAATCAATACTGCTGATCACCAGTGACATGCGGAAAAAAGAGAAAGAAGAGGTCATAACACGGATTCGAGAGGGGCAGTGTGATCTTGTTGTCGGGACACATGCCTTGATTCAAAAAGGAGTTCTGTTTAAAAAACTGGGCCTTGCTGTGGTTGATGAGCAGCACAAATTCGGTGTATTGCAACGCGCGACCCTGGCCGAAAAAGGGCGCCAGCCGGATCTGCTCATTATGACCGCGACGCCCATTCCCCGGACCCTGGGACTGACCCTTTACGGGGATTTGAATATTTCTGTCATCGATGAATTACCGCCGGGACGGATGCCCGTACGAACACGGCTGTATTATGGAAAGCAACGACAGCAGGCCTACGGTTTTATCCGGGAAGAAATCAAAAAAGGGCATCAGGCCTTTGTGGTTTGTCCTTTAGTGGATGAATCTGAAAAAATGGATTTAAAGGCCGCGATTGCGCTGCTTAGTGAATTTAAGGAGCAGATCTTTCCGGAATTTAACATCGGTCTTTTGCATGGAAAAATGACGCGTGAAGAGAAAGAATCCGTCATGTTGTCCTTCAAGTCGGGGAAGATGGATATTCTCGTGGCCACAACCGTGGTTGAGGTGGGCATCGATATTCCCAATGCCACCGTCATGGCCATTGAGCACGCGGAGCGCTTTGGTCTCTCACAGCTTCATCAACTCCGTGGACGTGTGGGACGGGGACGTGTACAGTCTTACTGCCTGATGATTGCTGAATATCCGATTTCCAATGAAGGAAAGCGCAGACTGAACGCGATGCTTTCAACGACCGACGGTTTTAAAATTTCTGAGGAAGATTTGGCGATTCGTGGACCGGGAGAGTTTTTCGGTACCCAGCAATCCGGCCTGCCGGTTTTACGTATTGCAAACTTGATCCGAGATGCCGATCTATTGGATAGTGCACGGGATGCAGCCTTTGAGTGGGTTGCAAGACACCCGGCGCTTGACGATAATGAAAGCAAGATGGTTCGGGCCTTTCTTGAAAGAAAGTGGGGCGGCAAGCTAGAATGGCTGTCCAGGGGATAACTAAAAGGCTGTTAAAATAAAAAAGGATGTGTTTATTGTCTTTTTCATTAAAAAAAATCACACAAGCCTATCGGGAAGTTTTTGATCGAATCACCGCAAAAACCACCTGGAAAGAAGACTTGGGCCGAGGCATTGAAACCCTTTTAAATGGCGGTGCTTTACTCGCAGACCGCTCTTTTGTGGAAATTGAAACCATTCGACTCCGTCGTGAAATGGATCAAGTCGAAGAGAAGCTGTTTCAAGCATATCAGTCGCTGGGTAAAAGGTGCATGGACCATTGGCAGCACGATCAGGAGCTGGATGAAAAAGGAAAAAACAAGGCTTTTCAACAGATTACAGCACTTTTTCTTGAGAAAGAGAAATTAAAGGATCAGTTGGCGGCGGCCAAAAACCCTCCCGCACCGGATATCCCTCCTTCATCTGAATCAGTCCCGGAATAGTTTCAATGGCCCGTTTTGCATCCATTGATTTGGGAACCAATACCTTCAGGATGCTTATTGTTGAACCTCAAGCCGGTTCCCTTTTTCATGTGGTCTATACGGAAAATCGTATGACCCGTCTGGGAGAAGGTTTTTCAGAACGAAAAGATATTACGGCAGCGGCCTTAAAACGTTCGATTGCATCACTAAGGCATTTCAGGAACCTTTGTGATGAGATGCAGGTGGATCACGTGCTTGTTTTTGGGACAAGTGCGCTGCGGCAGGCCGAGAATCGTTCTGCTTTTTTAAAGGAAGTGAAACAAGAAACCGGATTTGAAGTGGAGGTATTGTCTGGTGAGGAGGAAGCCTATTATACCTTGATGGGGGTAAACCTTATTTTTGAGGACCAACAAAAAATAAATGATCCGATGGTCCTGATTGATATCGGAGGCGGGTCCACGGAATTTATCGTTTCCCGTCAAAATCAACCTGAATTTCTTTTGAGCACGGATCTGGGTGCGGTGACCCTGACCGAAAGGTTTCTTCATACGGACCCGCCTCTCCCGGAAGCGCTTGCCGAACTGACTCATGAAGTGAAAAAAAAATTACTTTCATTGAGCATGCCGCTTCCTCAAGAGGGTCTGTTTGTGGGGACTGCGGGGACGGTAACGAGTCTGGCCGCTATGGCAATGGGCTTATCCCGTTATGATCCTCAAAAAATAAATCGATTTGTTCTCGAAAAAAATATCATCGAGAACCAGTTCGAAATCATGATTCAAAATCCGCTTTCGGAATGGGAAAATCTCCCCGGTCTTGAAAAAGGCCGTGCGGACATTTTAATCGCGGGTATTTTAATACTGAGGTCTATAATGGATACTTTTGGATATGATAAAATAATCGTTTCCGACTATGGTCTTCGGGAAGGTGTGTTAGTGTCGAGATTTAAGGATCAATTTCAACAGGGCAAGAGATGACCCCGCAACAATGCCATGCCAAAGTCATAGAAATAAGGCAGTTGACACATGATGTAAAAGAAATTGCGTTTGAAATGATTACCCCGCCCAAGCTTGTCTTTAAGGCAGGTCAATATATTGCCTTTGAAATCACTGAAATGAGAAACGGTGCGCCCCGGAAGAACAACAGGCCCTATTCCATCCTTTCGGCGCCGGAAGAGAATCCGCTGATTCGGCTTTGCGTCAACCTGGTTTCCGGCGGTCCGGGTTCTTCCTATATCCACGGTTTGAAATTGGGAGAAGTTGTGACATTCCTCTATCCTTTCGGGTATTTCACGATCAACACAGAGGCTTCATCAGATTTGTTATTCGTGGCGACGGGAACAGGAATCACACCGCTTTATGCCATGATTCAGCACTTGATCAACATAAAGAGCCAACGACCCATTCGATTATATTGGGGGCTTCGCAGTGAACGGGATTTGTATTTTCAGGAGGTCTTAAAGAAATGGGAGGTGGAGCATCCTTCCTTTCAGTATTTTACAACGCTGTCCCAGCCCTCTGAAGACTGGAAAGGAATTAAAGGGCGGGTGACAGCACAGATTAAGGAAGGCGTCAAAAACACTGAAAATCTCGAAGCATATCTTTGCGGTAATATGGAAATGATACGTGAGGTGAGATCGATCCTTCTTGAAAAAGGCATGGAGAAAAAATCGATCCATTTTGAAAAATTTTATTGATTGCCCGTTCAGGGATTTATATTGAGAGCCGAAGCCATGTGCTGAATACCCCTTCATTCACCTCTTGCTTTCCAAAGAATAGCCCAGTACACTACATTTCGAATTTTTCAAAAAGAAGAATCCCCTATCTTACAATTTAGAGAGGTTTGTCATGAAGAAACTTTATTTAACAAAAACAGAGATCTTGCTTGTGTTTTTAGTCGGATTTATTTTGTCAGTGAGTTTATTTCCGGCACATTCCGCCAAAGCGGCAAACCCTACCCCCGAAGAAATAGAACAATACGTCCGGGCAAGAATCGATATGGGAGAGAACTTGGGCAGCTTTTTTCGAAATCGTCCACGCCCCCAGTTTGGTCCGGAAGGCGGGCCTTCCATGGATGAGCTGCGAAAACTTGAAACTGAAATTAACGACTTTATTTCCGGTATTTTGTCTAAATATGATCTGACCATCGAAAAATATCAGAGCAGAAGCCCCGATGTGTTTGCGGATCAGGCCGGAGTCCAGCAATTCCTAGATGCCAATCCGGATCTTAAAAAAAGATATGAAGCGCTTCCGCAAAGTCCGATGCGCGGCGGAAGGGGACACTAAGGCTGATATGAAGAAAAAAAGAATTGCTGTCACTGGCGGAGCGGGTTTTCTGGGGTCTCACTTGTGTGAGCGGCTTTTAAATAGCGGCCATGAGGTTTTATGCATTGATAATTATTACACAGGCAATAAGGAAAATATTGCCCATTTAATGCCGGACCCGTATTTCGAATTGCTTCGTCATGATGTCTGTTTTCCGCTTTATCTTGAGGTTGATGAGATCTACAACCTGGCCTGTCCTGCCTCTCCCATCCATTACCAATCGGACCCGGTTCAAACGACAAAAACGTCAGTTCACGGTGCGATTAATATGCTGGGTCTGGCCAAGCGTTTAAAAATTAAGATCTTTCAGGCTTCGACATCTGAAGTATACGGAGATCCACTGGTGCATCCTCAAACAGAATCCTACTGGGGAAATGTGAATTCCGTTGGATTACGCTCGTGTTATGACGAAGGAAAACGGTGTGCGGAAACCCTTTTTTTCGATTATCATCGGCAGCATGGACTGGAAATCAAAGTGGCCCGCATCTTTAACACATATGGTCCAAAGATGTATCAAAATGACGGCCGGGTTGTTTCCAACTTTATCGTACAAGCTTTGAAAAATGAGCCGATTACGATTTACGGTGACGGAAAACAAACGCGGTCGTTTTGTTTTGTTTCCGATATGATTGATGCGTTTATCTTATTAATGGATACCCCGGAAGGGTTTACAGGCCCTGTCAATCTCGGAAATCCGAATGAATGCGACATGATTACATTGGCCGAAAAAATCATCACATTAACACAGTCCCAATCCGAGCTTATTTTTAAACCGCTTCCAAGTGATGATCCCACAAGGCGACGGCCCGATATTGCGCTTGCAAAAAAAGAATTGGGCTGGTCTCCCAGGGTTCCTTTGGAGGAGGGCATTACACAAACGATCCAATATTTTAAAAAAATACTTTTTTAATGTTTAATTTTCCCAAAAACAATTTTTTTGGTTTATACTAATAACATCTTTGTACCTAAGTTTATCAATGATTACCTATGTTGGTGGTTAAAAGTATTGTTCCCCGGTCTAATAGGTTTTAAGCATTTTTCAACAGAAAATACATGCGTTTGTGGTTTTTGTTTTATGTGAATCTATTTAAGTTTATTTAGGGAACAGATGAAAGCCTTGATTACAGCTGGAGGACGAGGCACTCGACTTCGTCCGATTACACATACCAACAATAAACACCTTATCCCCATTTCAAACAAACCCATGATCCAGTATGCCATTGAAGCGGTCGCCGCAGCAGGGATAAAAGAAGTCGGTGTTGTGGTCAACCCGGAGACGGTCGATGAATTGGAAAAAGCCCTGGGAAATGGTGCAGTCTGGGGTGTGAAGATCTCGTTTATTTTGCAAGAAGAACCCAAGGGCTTGGCCCATGTCGTCAAGATTGCCCAGGATTTTATAAAGGATGACCCATTCATATTTTATCTGGGGGATAATGTCATTGTCGGTGGGATTGACCGTTTTGTGAAGGCGTTTCAGCAGGATGCGTCTGATTGCCATCTCGTGTTGTCCAAAGTCAGCGACCCGCACCGCTTTGGCGTGCCGGAAATTAAGGACGGACGGATTATCGGCGTTCAGGAAAAACCCAAAAACCCGAGAAGCCCTTATGCGGTGACGGGGATTTATATCTACAATCAACATATCTTTGAAGCGGTTCATGCGATCCAGCCCAGCGCGAGGGGCGAACTTGAGATCAGCGATGCCCATCAATATTTAATCGATAAAGGCTTTTTGATTAATTATTCGGAAGTGACGGGGTGGTGGAAAGATACAGGACAGCCTGAGGATTTGCTGGAAGCGAATCGTTTTGTGCTGGATCAGATTATAGAAAGGCCGCACAGCCAGATGACGGCCGGAGAGGTCGACAGCCAAAGCGAGCTTTGTGGGAAGGTCATCATTGAGAAAGGGGCGCGGGTGATCAATAGTCAGATCCGCGGACCAGCGATTATTGGTGAAGGCACGCTGATAGAAAATAGTTATGTCGGGCCCTATACCTCCATCTACCATGACTGTCACATCAAAAACAGTGAATTGGAATACAGCATCATCATGGAACGGTGCAAAATTAAAGATATTGATATCAGAATTGAAAAAAGTCTGTTGGGACGAGATGTGACTTTTTTGTGTGGAAAATCAAGGCCTCGCACACAGAAATTTGTGGTTGGAGATGAAAGCAGAATTGAATTGTAAAAAACTTTCTGGCCTTATTTCCGTGAGGGGACTGCTGCTTTAAGGATGTCTTTCGCTTTATGACTAAAATTGGATTTATAGCCGTATGAATATTTTAGTGACTGGTGGTGCAGGGTTTATTGGCAGTAACTTTGTCCGATACTTTTTGGAAAAATATCCTGCCTATTCCATCATTAATCTGGATAAATTGACCTATGCTGGAAACCTCGAAAACCTGAGTGATTTGCAAGGCGAACCCAGGCACCGGTTTGTTTGTGGTGATATCGGGGATTCGGATCTTGTCACCCAGCTTTCTGAAGAGTGTGACGCCATTATTCATTTCGCCGCGGAAACACATGTGGATCGTTCGATTGTTGATCCAGAGGCCTTTATTCAAACCAATGTGCTGGGCACTCATGTATTGCTTGAAGCTTCACGCAAACACGCTCACCGCCTTTTTTTGCATATTTCCACTGATGAAGTCTATGGAAGTTGTCCCGAAGGGGATTTTACTGAGGACGATAGACTCAACCCAAGCAGCCCGTATTCTGCGAGCAAGGCCGGCTCGGACCTGCTCGTCGCCTCATATCATAAAACCTATGGATTACCGGCGATAATTACACGCTGCTCCAACAATTACGGCCCGTTCCAGTTTCCTGAAAAACTCATTCCTTTGATGATATCGAATGCCTTGGAAAACAAGCCGCTTCCCATTTATGGAGACGGATTAAATATCCGGGACTGGCTTTACGTGCTCGATCATTGCGAAGCCATTGATCGAGTGTTTCATCAGGGGACTGCGGGAGAGATCTATAATATCGGTGCGGAGGGCGGAAAAACCAATCTGGACATTGTGAAATTTGTTCTCAACACGCTTGAAAAGCCGACCTCTTTAATTCAGTACGTGAAAGACCGGCCCGCACACGACCGCCGATACGCGGTGAACCCAAAAAAAATCAAAGATGAGTTGGGTTGGCAGCCTCAATATTCAATCGAAACCGCGCTCGAGGAAACCATTCAATGGTATTGTCATCATCCGGATTGGTGGAAAAGAATCAAATCGGGTGCGTATCGTCACATGTACGAAAAAATATACGGAGCATCCTTGTGAAGGTTTTACTCACCGGCGCAAAAGGGATGCTGGCCGGCGCGTTTTTAAAAATGGCCCCGCAAAACTGGAACCTTTTACCCGTAGACATTGATGATCTGGATATCACCGATGTCGATTCCGTTGAAAAAATCGTTTCATCATTTAAGCCGGAATTCATTATAAATTGTGCGGCCTTTACGCAAGTTGATGTGTGTGAGGAGAAAAAAGATCATGCCTTTTTAGTGAATGGCGCCGGCCCGGGTTATCTTGCCCAGGCGGCGCGTAATGCAGAGGCTTTTATGATCCATTTTAGTACGGACTATGTTTTTGATGGGTTCTCAAAAGCGCCATACCTTGAAGAGGACCCCATTCATCCCGTTAATGTTTATGGAGAATCGAAGTGGGAAGGGGAGTGTCAAATTAGAAAACAGATCGGTCAG
The DNA here is from genome assembly GCA_945787655.1 of Nitrospiria bacterium. Lineage (GTDB taxonomy): Bacteria > Nitrospirota > Nitrospiria > SBBL01 > JAADHI01 > JAADHI01. The sequence continues at coordinate 65,533 of CALZIJ010000003.1, forward strand.
CACTTGATTCTTCGAACCCAGTGGCTCTATGGCGATGGGGGAAACCATTTTGTAAAAACAGTATTGAGGCTGGCCGATAAGAACCCGGTACTCAAGATGGTGCATGATCAGGTGGGCTCGCCCACGTGGACAGAAGATCTCTGCCGCGCTACATTGGCATTGTTGGAAAAAAACGCGGTGGGAACGTTTCATCTCGCCAACCGAGGGTATTGCAGCTGGTTTACATTTGCCAGTAAAATTGTTCAGGAAGCCGGGCTGTCTGTTGATTTGGTTCCCTGCAGCAGTGAGGATTTTCCCCGTGCCGCCCGGCGGCCGGCCTATTCTGTCCTTTCAACAGAAAAGGCGGAGAAAATATTAGGTGAATCCCTTCCTTCTTGGGAAGCAGGATTAAAACAGTTTATTTCAGAAACACAGGAGTGTTGATGTTTAAAAAAGGCGAAATCATCGGAGCCCAAATTCGGCCGATCAAAAAATATGTAGATGAGCGGGGGTGGCTTGCTGAGCTTTTCAGGGAGGATGAGGTTGAAAAATCGGTTTTCCCGGTGATGTCGTATATTTCTCTCACTCGACCCGGCGTGGTTCGGGGGCCACATGAACATGTGGCTCAAACAGACTATTTTTGTTTTATTGGTCCTTCCAATTTTAAAGTCACACTTTGGGATAATCGGGAAAAGAGCCCGACATTCCAGAATAAAGTACAAATTGTCGTGGGAGAAGATTCGCCTGCCATCGTCATTGTGCCTGAAGGAGTGGTCCATGCTTATCAAAACGTAGGTGGAAAAGACGGCGTCGTTATTAATTGTCCCAACCAGCTTTTTATGGGGCGCGGGAAGAAAGAAGCGATCGACGAAATACGACACGAGGATGATCCCAAATCACCGTATGTGGTGGATCTAGGTTCATAGACTCTTTCTGCCCGGTTTTTTTTGTCAATTTAGCTCACTTGGCCAAGACTGCCTGCATCAATATTACTTCTTTCATAGAATTGAAATGAGCCGATTTTTATGAATATATCAAATTTATCGATTTCTTTTAGAAACTTCGTTCTTAAACTTATTTGTAATAGATACATGATCCGAAGTTTGGTCGTTAGAGATATCCGATCCCGCTATATCGGCTCATTCCTAGGATTATTTTGGTCTTTTATTCACCCAATAACGCAACTATTTATTTATTACTTTGTTTTCTCTGTTATTCTGAAAATAAAATTAGGCCCTGAATACGGCGGGACGCATTTCGCCATTTGGTTGCTTGTTGGTTTGCTGCCATGGATGTTGTTTTCTGAAGTCGTGTCACGGGGGCCAAATGCCGTTCTGGAACAAGCAAACCTAATCAAAAAAACGCTTTTCCCTTCTGAAATATTACCGTTTAGCCATTTAGCGGCCGCGATGATAAATCACCTTATCGCCTTTTTAACTCTCTTGGTATTTATTTTAATCCTTGGAGATCAGATTATGTTAAAAACGGTGATCGTCTTATTCTATTTGTTTGCAGTGGGGATCTTCGCGATGGGTCTTTCGTGGATATTATCCGGATTAAATGTCTTTTTGAGGGACATAGGACAAATAGTCGGGGTGATTATGAATATCTGGTTCTATTTGACACCTGTTATTTATCCATCAAGCTTAATCCCGGAAAAATATCAAACTATTATGAAATTGAACCCGATGTTTCATGCTGTAGAAGGTTATCGTATGTCTGTCTGAGGTCATTCCTTTCCAAGTTTGGCAGGTTTTTTTTCTCTCACGGTTTGGGCGATTTCTTTTTTTATTTTAGGTGGTTTGCTTTTTAAAAAATTAAAACCCAGCTTCGCTGATGTGATTTAATTATGGTAACGATTTCAGTTGACAATCTGACGAAAATTTACCGTCTGTATGATTCCCCAAAAAAGAGATTACGAGAATTGTTGAGTATTTCTGGTAAACGATATCATAGAGAATTTAAAGCTCTAAATGGTGTGACCTTTAAAGTTGAAAAAGGGCAAACATGTGGAATCATTGGTCAGAATGGAAGTGGTAAGAGTACCTTACTTCAGATTATTTGTGGTGTGGTCCAGCCGACGAAAGGCTCCGTGAATGTTCATGGGCGTATTTCAGCTCTTTTAGAGTTAGGGGCAGGTTTTAATCCCGAGTTCTCTGGGAGGGAAAATGTTTATATGAATGGTGCTTTAATGGGGTTTACCAAAGAAGAAATTAAAGCGAGGATGCCTGATATTGAGGCTTTTGCAGAAATTGCAGAGTTTATCGACCTTCCTGTAAAGACATATTCAAGTGGTATGTACGTTCGTCTTGCTTTTGCAGCCGCGATTAACGTAGATCCTGATATACTGATCGTTGATGAAGCCTTGGCAGTTGGAGATATGAAGTTTCAAATAAAATGTATTGAGAAGATGAAACAATTAAAAAAGCTTGGAAAAACAATTATTTTTGTGACCCACGATGTATATTCTGTTCGCAATTTTTGTACTCAGGCGATATGGTTGAGCGATGGAAGGATAAAACTTTCCGGGGATGTTTTGACCGTCACAGATGCTTACTCTGATTTTATGAAGATTGAGAGGAATGTCAATGAAAAAGCCCCCCAAATCCTCTTGAAAAGTAACAATGTTTTATTAATTAAAAAAATTTGTGTGGTTAATGAGGGTTTAAATGAAGTAAAAGAACTGGAGGCTGGAACGCCTTTTTCCATCCTTGTGGATTACAAATTAAACAAAGATCAGCCGGGCTTAGTCGGGGGGATGGCACTTTATGGAAAAGACAACACTTATGTTTGTGGTTTAAACACTAAACTTGATGGGTTTTCTCTACCGTGTAAAAAAGGTGAATACAGATTGAAATTAAGTTACACAGAGCCTAGTTTACTCCCAGGAACTTATTTTATAGACGTTGGCTTTTTTGAAAGTAGTGGGATTGTTGCTCTTGACTACAAGGCTAAAGTTGATTCCTTTCTAGTGATAAAAAAAGATTATGACGCTGAAGGTATTTGTTTATTAAAACACAAATGGGAAATTCATCCTACTTTAATATGAAATACAATATTGAAATCGACATGAATTCTGAAAACTCTGTTGCTTTAATATTAAGGAATATTCATCCTAATACCCGGGTTCTAGAGTTTGGCCCTGCTACAGGATATATGACAAGATATATGACAGAAGACCTAAATTGTGAGGTGAGTTGTGTCGAGCTTGATCCTATAGCTGCAAAGAAAGCCGCGCTATACGCTCAGAAAGTTGTTGTTGAAGATATTGATAATTTAAAATGGGTTCATCAATTTGACTTCGGCTATTTTGATCATATTATTTTTTCAGATGTTTTGGAACACCTCAAAAACCCTTGGAAAGTTTTAAAGACTTCAATACAGTTTTTAAAAGATGAGGGAACGGTTTTAACTTCTATCCCGAACGTTGGTCATGTTGGTCTAATTCTCGATTTAATAGAGGGGAACTTTACATATCGTCCGTTGGGTTTACTTGATGAATCTCATTTGAGATTTTTTACAAGAAATTCTATTGAGGATTTATTAAGTCAATGTTCTCTTAAGCCTATTCGTATTTTATATTCCTCTGTTATGCCTGAACAAACCGAGTTTTTGAAGAAACTAGAAAATTACCCCAAATCTATTATAGATTTGTTGACTTCTAAGCCAGACCCTTATGTTTACCAGTTTATACATGTAAGTCAAAAAGCTGAAGTTGTTAGTTCATCCTCTACGATCGAAAATACTCCTTCTGTTTTCAAAGCTAAAACTTTTTTGTCTCAAATTTATTATGACGACGGCACAGGTTTT